>CAYOWR010000053.1:0-5576 GCA_964407725.1 uncultured Methanosarcinales archaeon | reverse complement strand
CCTTAGAGAGTCTAGATTAGATTCTCCATCAAAGATGTGGGAAATGACCTCCTGCAGCTTTGTAGGATAAATACCATTATTCCGACAGACCGATGATTTTTCCGACAAGCGGATATACCCTTATTTCAAAATCCAATAGTCTGGCTTACACTGGGAGCATTCACACTTGCATTCTTCACCATGTTGTCCATCAATATCTTCTTGGTTTGGGTATCTCATATCAATATTTGGGGTTCTTTGGATATACCCTTTTCGGATATACGGTTAATTAATCTTACTGCTAAACACACCAGAGAATCCAGCCTTCTTCAGTTCTTCAAGGCGTTTCTTACGCTTTTCATCATCGATGTTTGGTTCTGTATGATGTTTCTTCAAAGCGTTATTCACTTGACTATCAGTCTTACCACATGCAGAACAACCCGATAATACTTCATTTCTTTCTTTAACCCTATGGAATTTCGTTATTGATTTAGCAGATGTCCTTGATGTGTGAGCCTCTAAAGAAGGCGGAAAATATGCTACTTCTATAGTTAGAGCCTGACAAAATGGACATGGTATCTTCTTGTATTCTATTGGTAACATTTTATTCAATTAGAAATTCTAATCATAAAGTTATTTAGCCTTTAGTTCTGGCGGTATAGCAATTAGTTTTCTTTTTGTCAATTCTTCTGATATGCGGTTTAATTGGTCTTGGAGCATTTCATTATTCACATTTACAGAACAGTAATCATGGAAAGCTTTCCACACTAAATGATAAGCTTCCCGTGATTTCCATCTCTCCTCAAGTGCACTTTTACCTATTTTATTAATTTCTTCTATAAATTTTTTTGGAGGAAGAATAAAAGCTACATCTCCTATCATGCCATTCGTCAAGTCTTCCATAATGCTACCATTTGCTAAAAGAAGTAATTGGTCTTGAATCAATTTCGAACGCATTATGACATACAAAAATGGGTGCTCCAATTTTTCTGAACGAATTATGGAAAATCCTGTAGTTCCAATGAAATTATTCATGCGTTCTGGCACCCATGAGACAGACGATAAGCTCCCTTTTAGATGAGGCACTAAAATATCATTATGCTTCAACAACATCTTAGCTCTGTTCGGTGCTTTGAGTTCTCTATCTGCATTTTCGGAATATGTCTTTTCTCGCCATGCAACAATTTCGCCAAGATTCGAGTCTATATCTGCAATAGTTATGTAATTTATTGAATCCCCTTCTACATAATAAGAATTTATTTTGTCTTCTGAAAATGTTACATAATCACTTAACTTAACACCGTTTTTATTCGACATGATTTCTGAATTTATTTTTCTGTAAAGAAAATACTCAGAATCCATCCGTTGGTTATCCACATTTTTTCCATCAACAACTAAAATCTGCTCTTCGTTTAAAGAGGGGACATCACAGATTTTATCGTAGAGCTTTATCAAAAATTTTATTATATAATCCGAAGTTTCTTTTCTTTTGAAGATTTCGCTTACAACATCATTAATCAAGGACATGGTTTCTTGATTTAATTCTGGGATTTTTAGTTTGGGTATATCGTCATCTTTCAATCTCGGTCTTATTGAACCTTTTGTAGTTAATGTTTGTGATAAAATATAATTCGAACGCAGAGCAAACAGCAAATAATATGGGTATTTACTTGGTGATATTTTAGTCCATTCAGAAGAGCCTATTAATTTCATATCTTTTGGAACATTATCAACGATTGCAACATTGTTTAAATATGGTCGTAATTTACCAAAAAGAATATCCCCAAATTCAAAAGAAGTCTTTTGACCAGATACCTCGTAAGTTTGCATCTGTTTTATTCTCGTAACCTCCCCTATGGTTTTGTCTATATCTTCGAGGTCTATCACATTGCATATTTCGTTTGTCTCTTTTACAGTAATTTTACTCGGCGATACTGCGGCAAAATTAGACAAATCACTTAATTTTATTTTCTGCGATATACTGATTAGATTTGAACCGTTTCTATAATGAAGGGGATTCATGTCCGTATAATCCAATTCATAGTCCTTTACAATTCTTATAAAAAAAGATGTTTCACGCATATCATGTTTAAACATGATCTCTCACCAATCCAATTTCTCAGTTCTTTAAATCGTCTGTCTCCTACTCGTTGCATTCTTAGATATTTCAGAAATTCTCTAAATTCATCAGTCTGCAAAACTTTGCTCAAATCATTTTGGCTTATTTTTTTATACTTCTTGCTCTTGTGGTCATATCCAACATATTGTATGTTTATTTTAGCGACATCTCTTTGTTTGTCCTTGTCGTCTAAAGGTTTTTTCAAATACATGATGCATGTTGTCGCACCGCTTTCGCCAAACGGCTTGAATATTCCTTCAGGTAATGAAATGGTTGCAATTTCTATCCAATTGTCATATATCCAATCCCTAAGCCATTGGGCACTCGGATTATTAGTCCATCCTTTTGGTAGGACAACTAACATTCTTCCTCCCTGCCTCAATAGTTTATAGCATCTCTCTAAAAACAATGCATCAGAATCTATGGTCGCTTTTCCTCTCCCTAATTCATATTCTTTCAAATATTCTGGATTAGTAACTGGGATTGAAAATGGCGGATTAGCTAAAATCACATCTACTTTTCCGTGCCATTTTGTTAACGGAGAATTATTGTTGACTTCAAAGACATTAGAGCGATAAATATTATTCCAACCATCACCATGAACAGCCATGTTTATTTTGGCTAAAATTACCAGATGCGGGTCTATATCATTTCCTATCAAGCAATCGTTCTCTATATTTTCGATTATGCTCTTGCCCATGCCTTTGCTTTCGTTATACCAATCGCTTACTTTAGTTCGAAGATTTTTATATGCCCGTGTTAGAAATCCGCCGCTTCCGCATGTTGGGTCGCAAATAACTTCACCCATTTCCAAATCCGCAAATTCCACCATAAATTCGACGATTTCACGAGGAGTGAAATATTTACCAGCCTCTCCTTTAAAAAGGTCTGCGAAAAATTTCTCATAAACGATACCGAATAAATCCAAATCCAAATCGTAAAGAAGGAACTGGTCGAACATGTCAATAATTTTTTCAATTACATTCTTAGACTCTATATTGATTCTATCGTGCTTAGTAAATACGCCCTTAAATTCATTTTTTGCATCATCAAACCATTCATTTATTACATCATTCGAACTCTTTGTTGTAGTTGACAATATCTCATTGAGAGTCTTAATGTCAAATCTATACCGTTTACCATTCTTGAATCTTTTATCCTCATTTATTTTTGTAATCAAAACTTTAGCAAATTCCAAGAATCCCCTTTCCCCATCGTATCCTTCTTCTCTGAGAAGAAATTCTACCTCTGAAATTAACGCTACAAGCTTTTCTTCATTTGCTTGAGTGAAAAATTTCTTCTGAGCTATTAGTTTGTTTGTTTCGTCAAGAATAAGACTCTGGTCATAAGTAGCCAACAACTGTTTTTTAGTTGGGATATACGTTAACCATTTGTTTTCTTTAAAATCTTTTATAACCCATTTTATGCCATTCGTCAATACACCATAACGTGGTATAGAATCGTCATCATTAAACAATCCGAATACGAAAGAACGCATTTCTTCAAAATCTTTTCGTGTGAGGGCATGGTCTACTTTTTTAGCTTCAATTACCATCGATTTTTTATCAAGAATTGATATTATAGTGTCGCTTCTACCTTTCAAGTCAAGTGTATAGCTTTTTGTTCCAACTGTTAATTTTATTGTTTCTTCGTGGAAACTGTCTTCATCTAAATTATAACCTAAGCTTTTTAAAAACTCGTTAATAATTTTTACTTTCACATCTTCTTCAGAACGTAACAATTCCTTTGATAAGGTTTTTGGTTTTATAATGTTGGTTAACTTATCCTTATCAAGAATAGAATTTTCAAACGAGCTCCCGAACAAAGACCTCATTAAAGTCCTTTGATTTTAATAAATAAATACTTCTACATCTAGTTTTTTATCCACGAGCAAGTAACAAAATTGTCGTTATTATTTGCTCAGAGCTTTCTCAACTCTATTAAAAACATCATTCACAGTAGCATCATATACAGTTATGCTCTTGCTTGTGTTATCCTTTCTATCCCTTACGGTCACGATTATCGCTTTGGGCTTTTCAGTTAACATAAATATTAATTAAGAAGTTAACTATAAATACTTATAGGTTAATAATATTATTAACAGAATGATTAACTTAAGGAGGTAATCAAAATGGAAATAGAACAATTGAACGAAATAAGAAAAGAACGGGGTTTGCAGATAGCAAACTCATCGAGGATAATGAGGCGTGAAAGGGGCGGATATATAGTGCCGAGCCAGAGTGGTAGCGGTGCTTATGTCGTCCAATACGACAGTGCTACGTTCAAGCCCAAGTGCGAATGCGAAGACTACGAAAAGCGTAGCGTGTTAGGGATAAAATGCAAACACATCTGGGCGGTCGAGCTTACACAACACAAACAGATTAATTCCGACGGTTCTGCTATAGTAACCAAGACCATGAGAGTAACATATCCTCAAGACTGGTCGGCATATGACCAAGCACAAACGCAACAAAAAGAACTCTTCATGAAACTACTGAACGACTTGTGCCAGTCGATACCAGAAGAGCCTAAAAATACTGGTAAAGGCAGACCAAAATTAGGTATGAAGGATATGGTGTTCTCTTCAGCGTTGAAAGTGTTTACAACATTTTCTTTGCGAAGGTTCATGACGGATATACGAAATGCCAAAGAGTTCGGGTATATCCAAAGGATACCGCATTTTAGCATGGTATCCTACTATATGGACAAGCCAGAATTAACACAAATTCTCGTAAATCTGATATTGAAATCAGCCATGCCGTTACAGGGAATAGAAACGGAATTTGCGATAGATAGTTCGGGATTTGGAACATCAAGGTTTGACCGTTGGTTTAGTTTCAAGTATGGAAAAGAAATGTTGAGCAGGGTATGGGTGAAAGCACACATCATGAACGGAATTAAAACCCACATAATAACAGGTGTTAAAATAACTGAAGCCTATTCACACGACAGCAAGGAATTTCAAGAATTAGTTGACACGACAGCGAGAACATTCGACATAAAAGAAGTAAGTGGTGACAAAGCATATTCATCAAGAGACAACTTGGACTTGGTTAACGAACTCGGAGCAAAGCCGTATATCCCATTCAAGGACAACGCTACAGGAAAAGCGGGAGGCTCGATGTTCTGGAGAAAAATGTATAACTACTTCATGTTCAACCGTGAGGAGTTTCTGCAATACTACCACAAGAGGTCAAATGCTGAAACGGTTTTCCACATGATAAAGTCAAAGTTTGGCGACTATGTTAGAAGCAAGGACAAGACAGCACAGGTTAACGAAGTCTTGCTAAAGGTATTGTGCCACAATATCTGCGTGATAATCCACGAGATGTTCGAGCTTGGAATAGAGCCGAACTTTCTCGGATTTAATTTTCCGACAGGAAGGTGATTAATCCGACAGAAATTTATTATTCCTACAAAGCTACCTCCTGCGAAAGCAGGTTATGTACCTATGAGAAATATTAAGGGAAGGTGAGGT
>CAYOWR010000052.1:0-5576 GCA_964407725.1 uncultured Methanosarcinales archaeon | reverse complement strand
CGGCATCAGTTGAATAACTCAACAGCACGAAAAATATCCCTATTAAAAATGAAACGAACATTGGCCCCCGTACAACCAATCCTAATTTGAAGATCCAACTCTTATTTTGTTTGTCTGCACCAATTGGTTCATTATTCACTCTTATCATTTTTAGTGCGAGAATTATATGATAATATTTAAGCTTTTCTTATATTACCACTCAAGAGTATTTACAGCCCTTTGCACAACCTCGCTCAATGCAGGATGAACATGAACAGAACTAGAGATTGCATCCACGCTTAGGTTGTTTTTCATCGCAACAATAACTTCATGAATCAAAGTTGAAGCATTTGTTCCTAGAATATGACATCCTAATATTTTTCTTGTCTTTTTATCTGCAAAAATCTTGACAAATCCATCATTGTCCTGCAATGCAATTCCCATCCCAGAATCAATATAGTTGTATCTCCCGACTGCATAATTGATATTTTTCTGCTTTAAATCTTGCTCCCTCAAGCCAACACCGGCAATCTGCGGGCTTGAAAATATCGCATGAGGCATTGCATTGTAATCAATCTTAATTTTTTTATTTAGAATTGCATTAATATACACATACTGCGCTTCAAGGTTTGCGCTGTGCTTGAACAGAAATTTTCCTACAATATCGCCTAAGGCCCATACATTCTTTGCTGTTGTTTCCAAATACTCATTTGTTTTAATAAAGCCTTTTTCATCAACATCGACATTTGTTTTTTGCACATCCAGCAAATCTGTATTTGGAATTCTTCCAGCAGCAACTAATAACTGATCTGATAACAGTTTTTTAGTCAATTGTGAGCGAGTTCGCGAGCTCACTCGCATTTGACTTTTTTTATTGTTTATTGTAGTTATGAATTTATTTTTATTTTTCTGGACTTTTACTGCATTAAATCCAGTAAAAACATTGTATTTTTTCCTGAAAATTTCCGTAAATCTTCTTGAAATTTCCTCATCTTCATTTGGCACTAAATAACTTCCCCTCTGTACAATATTTATTCTAGTTCCCAAAGCTCCATAGAAATGCGCCAGTTCAGCAGCTATATAACCTCCACCAAGAGTTGTCATAGATTTTGGCTGCTTTCTTAGTCTCAAAGCCTCGTCGCTAGTTATAAAATCAACATCTTTTAATCCTTCTATGTTCGGAATAGATGGTCGAGTGCCTGCTGCAATTATAACTTTGTCTCCTTTTATCGTTTCTTTTCCTACTCTTAATGTTCTGTCTCCAATAAATTGTGCTTGAACTTTAAATAAGGTAGTGTTTTTGTCTTCTCTAATAGCTTCTTCTATTTCTCTTGCATCTTTATCAACAATATTTGAAGCGTGTTTTGTTATTTTTTTGAAATCTATCGATGAAATTTTAGAATTAATGCCGAATAATTTTGATTTTTTTATTGTTTCTGCAACATCAGCGCTGTGGATTATGATTTTTGAAGGGATGCAGCCCCTATTCAAGCAAGTGCCGCCCATTGGGCCTTTCTCGACAACTGCGACTTTTAAGCCCATATCAGCAGCTGCAGAGGAAACATTCAAGCCAGAGCCAGCTCCTATAACAATTAAATCAAAAGATTGCATTTTGAGATTCTTTATTTTATTGCAATTATTTAAATCTTTGTTTAATTCGGTGGGGTTCTTAATTATAAGAAATTTTTCCAAAGATGTGGAAAAATTCTCGAGACTAAATTAGAACTCTAAATGTCTATAAGGCTAAAAATTTAGCTATAACAATTTTATTCCAAATAACTTACTATATCTTTCAAAAAAACTCTGTGACTCCTCAGTAATCTTCTTGTCTCGAGAAGTGATATGCTTTTAGGTTCACCAATTCCATCTCTCCACATATTCGCATGGTCAAATCTGTAATTTTGTGGGATATAGGGATTTCCGCCAATATACCTCATACCGACACACAGACTCATATCGCCTGAAATATCAAAACTGACATTAAATATAGCCCCTTCCAAATCATGATTTTGTTCAGGCCGAACATCAGCTCGTATGTCCATTTTTACCTAGAACTACCAGCAAAAAACGCTACATCCCATTTCCTATACTTCGGTTCAAGACCTTCAGTAACATAAAAGGGGTTACCCCTAATCCCCTACATATGTAAAGAGCAAAATATTCCGAGACGCCATTTACATGACCTGAACGTATGCCTGATAATATGCCAGTACTACAATGAAGTTTTCTTGCTAATCCCTCCTGTGACGACCTATGAACTGCTTCATCCACAACTTCTGCTAATCTTGCCTTTTGTTCCGCACTTAACCATTGTTTCATGAACTCCTAAGTAACTACATATGATTTAAAAGCTTTTCTGAGAAACTAAAATTTTGTTTCTATGATAGAAGCCTTCCACATACTCTGCTAGGCGAGTTGCGGCTAACTAAAAAATTCTAAACAGCTATTTCCATCAATTTTTTAGGCTCTGTCAAAGGAAGTATTATAACTCCTTTATTAAGAATCGGCTGCACTCCTTTTTTGGTTCTTTTGGTTATTATTATATCATGCTTCATTAAAAGTTTTATGTCTCTATCTACAGCAGGCAATTTCCTATGAGTGTAATTTGCCAGCTGCTGTATTGTTTGGGGCCTTTTTTTGTCAATTGTCCTGATCAATTCAAGTCTTTTCTTGGTGATTAAGCTAGTAAGCTCATTGTCCGTCAATGCAAAAATGACTGCTTTGCTTGGAAGATCTATTTCCCCCTTTATTTCCGCATCCAGCAAAGTCTTTACAGCATCAAATTTCCTATCCATAATATTTTTTTGCATCATTTTTAATCACCTTTATTTTTTCTTTCTTCGAAATACTTTCTAAACCTTGAGTGACCATCTTTTACTTTCTGAAAAAATACATCAAATACCTCCTTTAAGTCCATAGATTCATATTCCGGCAATGGAATCGGCTCATTGCTAATCCACAGCCTCTGCTCATGTACAAATCCATGGTAGTTATCAACTCTATAAACTGCGTGCCACTTGTCATCAATTTTTGCTAAGTAATTTATCGCAAATTTCTTGAACTTGTTATCTTCTTTTATTATTGTAAAGTTAAGCTTATTATTGCCGTCAAGATAAACTTCAATACTTTTCTTTTTAATTGGCATGCAGTTCCTCTTTTAACAAATTATGTTAATATTAACATTAGATGTTAATGTCTTATTTAAATCTTTCGGTTAAGTTAAGTAGTCATGGGATTATAGACAATTTCGTTAATTGGATTACATTTACACGCAATTGTCTATCTCGTAAATTGCAATTATTTATTATCACTTATTTACCGCAATTTACGATATCTTTAATCTCCCTTTGCAAGTAATCCTGTTTTTCTGGATTTTCTGAATGAGCTTTCCAGAAAAAATGCTGTCAAGACGAATAATACTATGCTTGCGATTAAGGCGTACAACAAGCCAGCTTGATTAATTGGTGTTCCACTAATCATTGCCCTTAAACTCTCAAAAACATAGGTAGCCGGAATTACGGATGCTATTTTTGCTGCCCAGTTTGGCAGTGCAGACAATGGATAGAATACGCATGCAAATGGAGATATTAGAAAAGTAACACTCCATGCAAGCACCTGTATTCTTTGCCCGTACCTGAATATGAATGCCGCAACAAATAATCCAATAGCCCAGCCAAAAAGCGTCAAGAGAAACACTGAAAGCGCTATCAATAATGGTGATATTGCCAGTATATTAAACGAATAGAAAACTATTCCAACAAACCACATCAATACAAATGTGGCCAGGGCTCTCAGGAAGCCTATTATGATGATTGATGTCAAATGCTCGCTTAACTTTACAGGAGATGTAAAAAGATGGTAAAGATTTCTTGACCAAAAATCTTCAAGCACAAAGACTGCTATATCCTGCGATGCTCTCCATACAAAAACCCACAGAATTACTGCGCCCAGGAGTGCGCTCAATACATTAACATCAGATAATTTTTGTATAAAAAGCGCTGTAAAGCCCCATATAAACAAATCTACCACAGGCCAATAGACAACATCAAATAGTCTGTCAACTCTATTGATTGTTATGTAATAATATTTCAGCAAAAGCGCATTTATCCTGTGCAGTTTCATCTCGAAAAGATCTTGGAATTGATTATTTAAAGTTTTTTGTAAAAAATTAGAATCCTCATAGGTAAACTATAAACCTCAAGCTGAACTGATGGTCATCTTTCTTCTTTTAGTCCTAAAACTACTGTATAGTACATAATATACTTTCTACTACCAAAAAATATATATAAACTGTATAAGGCTCGTCATAATTTGGGATGGGGGACAATGGTCAGCACAAGACACTTAGATACCCAAGTAGAGCAATACAAAGAACAACTGGCTAAGCAAGGATATATATTTTTACAACAGATGCCTCCTGACTTTGACCATTTGGCTTTTCTACAAAGATTTGGTCGGCTTTTGCCACAATATGATGGTCAAATAGTTTGGTCCATAAAAGCAGATCCAAAATTCGATGATTTATACCATTCTCTTAATACAAAACCTTTGTTCCCCCATACAGAATGCTATGAATTTCCAGGTCTGCCAAATAAATACCAAGCCCTGTGGTGTGTAACGCCTGTGAGTAATGGTGGAGGGGAAACAACTTTGGCAGATTTCTACCAATTCTGGAATTCCCTTAGTCCCATTGAGCAAGCAGTACTGCAAAGAGAATTTAACTTTCATTCTAGTGCCGGGATAAGGGCTAGCAATCTTGGCGTTGTAGCAAGGCACCCTCCATATTCAACGACAGAAGCAATCGAACCAATAGTAAGATTTAGCTTTAATTGTATGGAATACCAACATGATCCTGAAATGGTAGATCTTGCTGCTAGAGTTGTCAGATATTTTGACGAAAATCACCTAGCATTTACTTGGAAACAACGTGACTTACTACTTTGGGACAATTGGCGTATGTTACACTCAAGAACAGGTTATGAAGATCGAGAAAGAGAGCTTAAGAGAGTATGGATGGCCAAGCATGATTAAATTCTAAATTTATACTTATTACAATGATTCAACCGAAAAAAATAGACCATGTATGCCTATCGGTTAATAACATAAGCAAAGCAAAGAAATATTATGAAGGGTTATTTGGCATTAACTGTGTGCCCTACCCAAATAAAAAGAAAATGATGATGGTCGAATCTGAGAATATTCATTTTTTCATTAAAGAGGTCAATCTGTCAGCAAAGTACATCAAAGAACAGCATTTATCTTTTGAAGTGAAAAATTTGGGTGATGTTATGAAATTATTGAAGAGTAAAAGAATACCATATATAAATGGAACTTTCAAAGGTTTTAAGAATAATAACTATAAGTGGGTCGAATGGAGAGATCCCGACGGCATAAGGTTAGAATGCATTCAACCGCTATAGCGTCAATGACCAGATAGGGCCACCCCAATTATCCCACTTCATTTCCCCCTCGCTATTTTTATGAATATATCATCCAAAGTAGGGCCCTTGACATGAAGTTTGCTTAGCATGAATCCTTTATGAAAAATCTTGCTTATCACTTTGTACATTTTATCTTTCTCGGTTGTAACCTCAAAC
>CAYOWR010000051.1:0-5647 GCA_964407725.1 uncultured Methanosarcinales archaeon | reverse complement strand
AAAAGCCTTGCAGTGTCTGGCCCGTATTTTTCATAGATTTCAGCAGGATCAACAACATTGCCGTGGCTTTTGCTCATTGCAACCCCGCCTTTTGTGACCATGCCTTGGGTCAAAAGCCTGCTGAACGGCTCGTCAAAAGTTGCCAAGCCCAAATCCCTCAAGGACTTTGTAAAGAATCTGGCATAAAGCAAGTGCAAAATTGCATGCTCTATCCCGCCAATATACTGGTCAACAGGCATCCAATACTCTGCCTTTTCCTTGTCAAATGGCGCTTTGTCGTATTTTGGGCTGCAGTACCTTAAGAAATACCACGAGCTGTCAACAAAAGTATCCATTGTGTCTGTTTCTCTTTTTGCTTTTCCATGGCATTTTGGGCATTTTACTTCAACAAACTCTTTGCAAGTTTCCAATGGATTTCCCTTTCCAGTAAACTTGCACTTTTCAGGCTCTGGCAATTTTACAGGCAAATCTTTGTATCGAACAGGTACAGCTCCGCATTTATCACAGTAAATTATCGGTATTGGCGTGCCCCAGTATCTTTGTCTTGAGATAAGCCAGTCTCTTATTTTAAAATTGATAGTCTTTTTTCCATAACCTGTTTTTTCTATGAATTTGATGATGCCTTCACGTGCCCCACCCCATTTCCTGCCTTTGAACTCCCTTGGCTCCTGAAGTATTCCTTCAGGGTCTTTTACATATGCATACTCTAAATTCTTAATTTTTTCAGCTTCTTTTTTATCAGAAGGAAACATGACAGGATGCAATTCTATGTTATACTTTTTTGCAAATTCAAAATCTCTTAAATCATGCGCGCTGCAATTAACAACACCGCTTCCATATTCATAAATTACAAAAGAGGCAACCCAAATTGGCAACAATTTATTTCCAATTGCGTAATCAATATACCTTCCTGTAAATATTCCTTCCATCTCTTTTTCCAATTCAAATCTGTCGGATGCTTTCTTTTTCTTGATTTTCTCTACAAATTCCATAACTGGCTTTTCATACTCAGTACCTTTAACGAGTTCTTTTACCATAGGATGCTCTGGTGCTATTACCGTAAATGTTTGCGCCATGAAAGTTTGCGGAACAGAGTCAAACATCTCAAAATAAATATTCAAGTCCTTGACTTTGAAGCGAAAAGTTACGCCCTCGCTTTTCCCAATCCAATTTCGCTGCATTGTTTTTACTCTTTCAGGCCAATGCTCTAATTTTTCAATATCCTTCAGCAATTCTTCCGCATAATCAGTTATCTTGAAGAACCACTGCTCAAGAAAAGTTTCTGTTACATCACTTTCACAGCGCCAGCATTTCCCGTCAATAACCTGCTCGTTTGCTAAAACAGTATTGCAGCTTGGGCACCAATTCACAGCAGCCTTCTTTTTGTAAGCCAAACCTTTCTCATAAAATTTCAGGAAAATCCATTGGTTCCATCTGTAATAGTCTTCATTGCAAGTAATTACTTCTTTAGTCCAGTCATATGAGAAACCCATTTCTTTCTGTTGTTTTCTTATAGCTTCTATATTTGCATATGTCCATCTGTCAGGCTCAACTCCATGTTTTATTGCAGCATTTTCAGCAGGCAATCCAAATGCATCATAACCCATTGGATAGAGAACATTAAATCCCTGCATTCTCTTGTAGCGGGCAAGAGCATCACCAATGGAATAGTTACGCAAATGGCCCATGTGTAAACGGCCGGACGGATACGGAAACATTTCTAAACAAAAAAATTTTTTCTTTTTTAAATCTTCTTTTACTTCAAATATTTTCTTCTCTTCCCAATTCTTCTGCCATTTCTTGGCTATTTCCCTTAAATCAACCATATTGGAGAAAGATTTATATTCAATTTTTAAATATTGTGCCAGATGAATCCAAAAACAATAGGCATTCTTACAATTCTTGCTGCCAGCTTTGTGTGGGCAATTGAGCCTATACTGGTTAAACTATCTTATATTAATTCGGATTTTGTTCATACTTTGTCTGTGAGATCACTTTTTGTTGCATTTATTGCACTTATTTACGTCTTTGTGACGAATAAAGGGCATCTAAAAGTAAGCAAAAGGCAATTCTCGGCACTTTTCTACATAGCATTTGCCGCGGTAGTTGCTGCTGAGTTACTATATTTTTACGCAATCAGCAAAATTCCAGTAGTAAATGCGGTATTGATAGCTCACCTGCAGCCTATCTTTATAGTGTTGATAGGCTACATTGTTTTGAAAGAAGAGAAATTGACTAAGTATGATTATTATGGAATTATTTTTATGATTATTGCTGGATTGCTTGTAACAACAAGAAATCTTGACAACCTGTATTCATTAAAACTCGGCACTTTTGAAGATATGCTAGTTGTAATCTCAGCAGTCTTATGGGCTACGACAAGCATAGTTATGAGGAAATATCTGAAAGACTTAAATGCAGGCGTGATAACTTTCTACAGATACACTATAGCAGGAATTGCAATTACTAGTTATTTATTTTTATCTTCTTCTTTTGTCATTTCCAATATTTATCAAGTCATACTTGGACTTGTCTCTGTGGTTGGAACAATACTTTATTATGAGGGTCTTAAGCGGTTAAAAGCAGCCCAAGTCGGCGCTTTGGAGCTTTCAACACCATTCTTTGCTGCTATATTGAGCTTCTTTATTTTGGGAGAAATAACTACGTTAATGCAGATTATAGGAATTGTTTTGTTATTTGTGGGAGTGTATTTCTTGTCGAAGCACGAAGACAATATATAATCAGAATTCCTTTCTTTTTCTTAAATACTCAACAAGCTTTTTTGAAATAATTAATTTGTTATTATCAATAACATACCTGAATGGCAATGCCACAGACTCATTTTTATTTATTTGTATTTCCAATTCGTCAATGAATTTAAAATCATTTAAATTTCTGCCATCTAGTATTCTCTTTGTCACATAAACTGCAACATCAGTAGGCATTTGCTTGCTTCCAAGGTTTCTATCTTCAAACTTTATTTTATTTTCCTTTAACTCCTTGATTATATCCTCTGTTCTTCTTTTTGCAGGATTGTCTCCAAGAATGCCGCCAAAAACAAAATATTCAAATTTATCCCCGTCTTTTGTTGTCAATATGTTTTCTGAATATTGCGATAATACACAAATATTTTTTAAATTCAATTCAGAAATACTTTTTTTGAAAACTCTGCCAAAATTTTTTAATTTGTCAATATTTTCTTTATTTTTTATGTTAGTAAAAATCAGATTGTTCTTCCCTACAATCTGGGAAATATGCTTGTATTCTATCAAGCACCATTTATAAAGTTCAGGCTCTAGATGCTCTATAATAAATTTCATTTTTTATTAAAGTAATTCATGCTATATTTTCCTATTTTTCTGCTCTTGACAATCAGGACGGACTCATTAACGACTAAATTCAATAAAAATAATTAAATTTAAAAATAACCAAGAAAAATAAATCAAAATTTCTTGAACTGGGCTGCTGTATCTATCAAATCAACATGGCCTAAAAACATTGCTCTGCAGCAGTATCTTTGCAGTCCTAAATCATCTAACACTTTTTTTCTCTCTTCGCCTTTTTGGACTCTTTCAGTGTACAACTCCCACAAGTGGGCTATTGGCTTTCCACAAGACCAACACCTTATGCCAATAATCGTTTTAATCGCCTCCAATCCATTCTATTCCAAGAGTGGTTACTCGATATTTAAAGGTTTCGCCAGATTTCCCGTCTTTAGCAATGTAGCCTGCATTTGTTAAAGCTCTTAACTTTGCATCGCATTTTATCATCTTAATTATAGTGGATATTGCTCTATGTGTTATGTCGGGATTTTTGGAAATGATTTTAGTGAAACGAGAATTATAGAAAACTTTGAATAAACTATAATTTTATTAATTTACATTCAAAGTTTTCTTAGAGAATTTTGACAAAAATGACGTATTTCAAAATTCTCTATAATTTGAAAGTTGAAGTTCATTAAGTGATTCACAAATGAATGAGCAAATCAAAAAATTGCAAGAAGTTAGCCTTTATAAATTTCACACGGAGATGTCCAGTGCTCCTAAATTAAACCTATACATTCTTTGAAATTTACCAATTATATAATATCGGATGATTGAGATTATTAAGATTTATCAAGCGAATGAATAAGAAAAAATAAGCCTTATTATGACTAAAAAAGCCCTATATAGTCTTTTAACGATAGCTCTTCTGAACGTGCGACCTCGCCTGCCCATGCCTGTTTGGTTTTGCAGGCTCTTTCCTTCTTACATCAGCAACAAGCAAATTTCTGTCATAATTCAAAAATATCTCCTTTAATTTGTCACTTTTGGTGTAATTGACAAGAGCTTTGGCAATTGTCAATCGAGATGCTTCTGCCTGGCTTGTTATTCCGCCGCCATAAACATCAATGTCTATGTCAACCTTGTTTGCAACATCTCCTGCCAATATCAATGGCTCCCTCAGCTTTAATCTTGATGTCTTTGGTTGCACAAAATCTAATGGAATATTATTTATCCTGATTAAACCGCTTCCAGGCTTTACAGTAGCTCTCGCAATAGCCCTTTTCCTTTTTCCCGATGTGTGTAAGTTTTTCATTTTTTATATTCTTGATTTCCAGCCAACTGCTTTGCATATATCCTTAACTTTCATATAATCTGTTGTAAGTTTTTGGGCTTTAGCGTATTCTAATACCAGGATTTTTCCATCTCTAAAATTTTCAGGGACTCCTATGTGGCATCTGACATTTTTAAAAGAATCCGTGCCTCTTGCTCTCTTAAATGGAAGCATTCCTCTTATGGTCCTTCTTACGAGCATATCAGGCTTTCTGTAAAAATAAGGCCCTTTTCCAGGAGCTTTCCTGTCTATTCTTCTTATATAATTCTGCAATACAGCAGCATTTTTCCCGCTTACCACAGATTCTTCGCAATTTACAACATCCACTTTATTGCCTAGCAGAATCTGTTTTGCCACATAACTGCTTAGTCTTCCTAAAATAGCATCTTTAGCGTCTATTATCATATTCCTACCCAATTATTCTTATACCTTTTCCAGTAGGGTTTTCTTTGCTTAGTTCTGTCAAAGGTATTATTTTTGCCCCGACTTTCTCTATCTTTTCTTTTGCTCCATTCGAAAACTGGAATGCCGAAATCGTGAGCTTATGGTTTAGGTCGCCTGATCCGAGGACTTTTCCTGGCACTACAATAATCTCATTCTCTTTTGTATATCTGCTTATGCTTGAAAGATTTACCACTCTTCTCTGCCTTGTAGGTTTCTCTAAATCATCCGCTACTCTTCTCCATATATTTACTTTCTGCTCAGCCCCATTCTTCTTTAGCTCTGAAATCAGGCTGAGCAATATGGAATTTGTTGGACCAGTTCTTTTAACCATTTTGATTTTTTGTCCTTATATTTTAAAATTTTTAATCCGTCCCTTCGGGACAATATCTTGTGCTCGGGCTCGCTGTCTGCCACATGCTCGCCCTCGCCTATGTATTGCATTAACACTGAAGTATGCGGGTACCCCTTCAACTTCGTGGAAGCGCATGGGTCGCATGATTTTTAAATTTCGATTTATTTTATTGTAATGCGGGGGAAGGGATTTGAACCCTCGCAACCACTAAGGTATACGGCCCTCAACCGTATTCATATGGCCTCCACTAATTGG
>CAYOWR010000050.1:0-5766 GCA_964407725.1 uncultured Methanosarcinales archaeon | reverse complement strand
ATGACTCAATGTTGAATGAAAAAAGCAAAATCAAAGATAGCCTTAAGGGAATTAAAATTTAAACGAAACCTTTTTATATGCAGTAGAAATAGGATTTTATAAAAATGACCAATGATGAAAAAAAATTCAAGGTCTTGCTAATACATGCCAATACATCAATGGATACACTGATTCCGCCAGCGTTAGCTACAATTTCTGCGTGCTTAAAGAGGGCAGGCAATGAAGTCAGATTGTTTGACACGACATTCTATAACACCAGAGGTTTTACAGGAGATGATGCAAGAGCAAGGACATTGCAGGTAAAGGAAACAAATTTTGCAGACTTGGGAATACACTTCAAGAAAACAGACATGATTCAGGACTTCATACAGATGCTAAAGGATTATGAGCCTGATCTAATTGGATTGTCTGCAGTTGAAGTGACATTCAGCATGGGCTTGCAGTTTATAAACGCTGCAAAGAGCGTTATGCCGGATGTCAAAATAGTGGTTGGAGGCTCACTTGCAGTAACAGCTCCAGAAAGAGTGATAAGCGAGAAAAATATAGATGTCGTTTCGATAGGAGAAGCTGAAAATGCTTTTGTAGAATTATGCGAAAAGCTGAAGAATAACGAAGATTACACAAAAATCCTTAATTTATGGGTAAAAAAAGACGGAATTGTTCATAAAAATCGATTAGGCAATCTGATAGATATTGACGACCTGCCATATCAGGATTGGGATGTTTTTGATAAAGCTAGAATTTACAAGCCCATGTCGGGAAATATACGCAGAACTGGATGCTTTGAGCTTACAAGAGGATGTGTATATTCATGCACATTCTGCATAGAAGAGCATCTTAATAAGGTCCACAATAATAGAAATTACAGGGCAAAGAGCATACCCAGGCTTATAGACGAAGTAAAATATTTTAAGGACAATTACGGGCTTCAATATGTATACATACTTTCAGAAATCTTTCTTCCGACTACAAAGCAGAGAATAAGAGACTTCTCACGGCTTTGGAGAGAAAAAGTAGGATTGCCTTTCTGGTGCCAGCTCAGGGTTGAAGGTGTGGACGAAGAAAATGCAAAACTGCTGGAAGAAGCTGGCTGCGCTTCGATTACAGCCGGAATAGAGTGCGGAAATGAGGAATACAGACAAAAAACAGTGCATAGGATGATGACAAATAAGCAGCTTATTGATGCTTTTAGGATTCTTAAAAAAACCAAGATTCAGATATCGGCTAACAGCATTATAGGATTTCCCGGCGAAACAAGAGAGATGATATTTGATACTATTGAGCTTAACAGGCAATGCGGTCTTGACAATATCATGGTTCATCTTTTTACCCCTTACAGGGGCACAAGCCTTTATGAAATGAGCGTGGAAAGTGGTTATATTCCTGCTGACCATTTGGCAGGAGACTATAGGTCTGATTATACTTTAAATATGCCCCAGCTTTCAAGAGAAGAAATTCTCGGCTTGCATAGAACCTTTGCTATGTACTGCAAGTTTTCTAAGGAAATGTGGCCTGAAATAAGAATCGCCGAAAAATTCGACGAAGAAGGCAATAAAAAATTTGAAGAATTAAGCGCTATTTTCAAGAAAAAATTCTTTGAGAAGCCTTTGTTAATGCATTAGGTGGTCTATTTGGATTCAAAAGAAAATATATCCATACCAGCAGAGATAGCTGAAAAATTGAAGAAAAGGGCAGAAAAAACAGGATTCAGCTCTTTGTCAAGTTATGTGACATACATATTAAGGCAGGTATTATCCAACATAGAAGCGGAGGAAGAAACAAAAAAAGAAAGCTTTACAAAAAAAGGAGAAGAGGAGGTTAAATCCAAATTAAGAAAGCTCGGTTATCTTTGATTAAAAGATGAAAAAATTCAATGTCATAATGCTTCTGTTAGATGGTTTAAGATCGGACAGGCTTTATCTTTGCCCCAATCTTTCAAATATTCTGAAAAAAGCTTATTTTTTTCCTAATATGGTCACTGCTGCGCCATATACAATTGCATCGCTACATGCGGTATTTTCTGGCATATACCCAACAAAAAATGGAGTAAACTCATATTTTCATGCCGCTAAGTTCAAGAAAGATGTTTGCAAGACGCTTACACAATACTTTCACGACGACGGCTATTACACAACGGCAAATATAATTGTTGACTCTGTTATACCTCCGCAGGGCTTTGATTCAATTTCTATACACAACGAGTATAAAGATGACTTGGTAAAGCTTCATAAGAGCATAATAACTGATGCCGCAAAGAAAAATAAATTTTTTTTATTTCTTCACTATACCAACATCCACACAGAAAACATAAAAAATGTAGCTAAAAAATATACAGATTTTGACGAGGAATATTTCAAAAATTACGAGCTGAATAAAAATAATTATAATTCTTACCTTAAAAAAATGGACATTTATGTTAAAGAAATTTTTGACCATATCAAGAATTCTGGCTTGTTGGGAAACACCATTTTAGTCATATTCAGCGACCATGGGACCAGCAATGGAGAGAAAATTGGAGAGAGAATGTACGGGTCATTTACCTATGATTACACAATAAAGGTTTTTTGCTCTTTTCTGGTGCCGAATACTAAAGGAAGAGAAATAAAGTTTCAGACTAGAACTAATGACATAATGCCAACTTTGCTTGATATTTCAAGCATAGATGTTGATGATTCGTATGAGCATTTGCAGGGCAGTTCTTTACTGCCTTTAATGGAGGGAAAGGAAAAGAAAGACAGAATTGCTTTCTCAGAAACTGGGGGTTTATATGGACCGTGGCCCTCACATTATGAGCATAATGTTTTTTGTGTTCGAACGCCAAATACCAAGCTTATATTTAATAAAACTCCAAATACTTGGGAAATGTATGATCTTGATAAAGATCCACAAGAAAAGATGAATATATACAAGGAAAATAATCAATTAGCAGTGAAACTTAAAAAAATACTTCTGGAGCATATTAAATCCAATCAAAGCCAGTTTAAATTACAGGTTTAAAGAAATTCTGAACCGAAAGCTTTAAATACTCTACTAGTGTCACTAGTAGTAATGAAACGAGTAGTTTGGCTTAATAAATCCAATGGCCAGTTATGTGTGACTATACCAAAGGGTTCTGGAGTCAAGGAAGGAGATATTGTAAGCGTAGAGAAAGATAAGATTAAATCTATTGTATACACATCTGTTACTGGCGATCTATTTCATTACGGGCATTTAAGGCTTCTTACGATAGCTAACACGCTTGGCGACTTTCATGTATGCGGTGTTCTTACTGATGATGCGATCAAAGCGTATAAAGAGGAACCTGTGGCAAACCTAAGCGAAAGAAAAGCCATAATATCTTCTCTGAGGTGCGTTGATATGGTAATGGTACAGAAGAAATTAGATCCAACGGAAAATTTAAAGCTTCTTAACGAGCAGTTTCCAGATGCGAAATTAATACTTGTTTTAGGGTCAAACTGGAAGAAAGTTCCAGGCGCTGAATACATAAAAAAAATAAAAGGAGAGATTATTCAGCCAAATTTTTATGAAAAATTATCTACAGATAATGTCATAAAAAAGATTTTCAGAGTGTACGGAGGAAAGAGAAAATGAAAAAAGTATATGTAGCCATGGGCACAGATATAATACATCATGGCCATATCAATATAATAGAAGCTGCCAGGAATCTTGGTGAAGTTACAGTTGGCTTGCTTACTGATGAAGCAATTGCCACTTACAAAAGAGCTCCTTTGCTGCCTTACGAAAACAGAAAAAGGGTCATAGAAAACATAAAAGGCGTTAAATTAGTAATTCCACAAGAGACCTTGGATTACACTCCAAATCTTAGAAAGCTGAAGCCTGATTTTGTAGTGCATGGCACTGACTGGAAAGCTGGTGTGCAAAAACAGATAAGAGAAAAAGTTATTAGAGTTCTTAAAGAATGGAATGGCAAGCTTGTTGAGCCAGAATACACAAAAGAAGTATCAGCTACGCAGCTGGCAGCAGACATTCTTGGAATCGGAACTACACCTGAGATAAGATTAAAAAAATTGAGAAGATTGTTGGAATTAAAGCCGTTAATCAGGCTGCTTGAAGTGCATAACGGCCTTACTGGAATGATAGCAGAAAAGACAAAAATTGTGGAAGTGGATAAAGTGAGGGAATTTGATGGCATGTGGGAGAGCAGCTTAACAGATTCTTTATCTAAAGGCAAGCCTGATATAGAGCTTGTGGATGTAAGCTCCAGGATACACACCATAAACCAAATTTTGGAAGTCACAACAAAGCCCATGATTGTGGATGGTGATACAGGCGGGCTAACAGAGCATTTTGTTTATACTGTCAAAACTCTTGAAAGGCTTGGTGTTTCAGCAGTAATCATAGAGGATAAAACTGGGCTGAAGAGAAACTCGCTTTTTGGCACTGATGCAAACCAAACACAAGCGCCTATAATGGAATTTTCAAAAAAAATATCTGCCGGGAAAAAATCGCAGGTAACCGATGATTTTATGATTATAGCAAGAATTGAAAGCCTCATATTGAAAAAAGGAATAAAGGATGCTATTGAGAGAGCCAAGGCTTACATCAAAGCAGGAGCTGACGGCATTATGATACACAGCAAGGAAAAAACATCAAAGGAAATCCTGGACTTTTGCAGAGAATACAGGAAGATTCCGCATAAGGTGCCGCTTGTGGCCGTACCTTCCACTTACGGCATGATTACTGAGGAAGAATTGATAAAAGCTGGAGTAAACATAGTTATTTATGCGAATCAGATGCTGAGGAGCGCTTATCCTGCAATGGTCAAGACAGCAGAATCCATACTTAAAAGCCACAGGTGCTATGAAGCAGATGAGCTGTGCACTCCAATAAAGAATATAATTAGCCTAATTCCAGAAAATAATCTAAAATGATAAGCTGCGAAAAATTTTATAAATACCTTGCAGAGAATGGAATAGATTTTTTTGCCGGAGTTCCGGACTCTTTGCTCAAGGATTTTTGCGCATATGTTACAGATAACACTCCATTAGAAAAAAATATTATTGCGGCAAATGAAGGCAATGCAATTGCAATTGCCTCAGGATATCATCTCGCTACGGGAAAATTTGGAATGGTTTATATGCAAAATTCTGGTCTAGGAAATGCTATAAATCCTTTAACTTCGCTTGCCGATAGCGATGTTTATTCTATTCCCATGCTATTGCTGATTGGATGGAGAGCTGAGCCAAACGTCAAGGACGAGCCACAGCACAAAAAAATGGGGAAAATCACACTGGAGTTGCTAAAAGTATTAGGCATACCATACAAAATATTAGACGATAATTTTGAAAATACAATAAAAGAAGCAAGAGAGCATATGGAAAACAGAAAATCACCTTATGCTGTTGTTGTGAAGAAAAATACCTTTGAAAAATATGAATTGAAAAGCAAAATAAAAACAAATTACGAGTTGAACAGGGAAGAAGCAATAAATATTATTGTGCCTTTGCTTGGCAAAGATGATATAATAATTTCAACAACAGGAATGACTTCAAGGGAGCTTTTTGAGCTGAGGGAATCGAACAAAGAAGGGCATGAAAAGGATTTCCTTACAGTGGGATGCATGGGTCATTCTTCCTCAATTGCGCTTGGAGTTGCACTGGAAAAGCCTGAAAGAAATGTATACTGCTTTGATGGTGATGGTGCATTGATAATGCACATGGGCGCTTTATCTGTGATTGGCCAGCTTAAGCCAAAAAACTTCAAGCACATAGTTTTTAACAATTTCGCTCATGATTCTGTTGGAGG
>CAYOWR010000049.1:0-5790 GCA_964407725.1 uncultured Methanosarcinales archaeon | reverse complement strand
AGAATATTGATAATGAGCAAAAGGCCAGGAAGAATAAAAAAAGAGTTTAAAAATACTCTGCCAAAACCCAGAAGATATGAACTTACATTAAAAAGAATTTATATTGAACAAAAAAAGAAGATTATGAATTTTTTATTATAAAAACAAATATTCAAATCTCAAACACTTTCTTTAATTTCGGCAAAGCAGATGGAGCTGAACCACCATGCCATGTATATCTTGGCCTCACCCTTATCGGATACAGCTTTTCATTAATATCGTCAAATACAATTGCAGCGCCTTCTTCTGTTGGCAATAAATTAAGCTGCTTGTCAAGCCCTTCTCTCATGTAGCTCTGCATCAAGTTGCCTAAAGCCTGTATGTCAATATTCGCAGTTATCCTGTGCGCGATTACAATGTCTGCTTGAGTTATAACATCTGAATGAATTTTGCCAGGCTGCTGGGAAGCCAATACAAGAGAAATTCCTGGCTGTCTGCCTTCTCTAATCACTGTAATCAGGGGCAAAGTTGCAGGAGTTTTTCCCTTATTCGGCAAGAATTCGTGAGCTTCGTCTATAATAAGCCAGACTATTGGCTCTTTCTTCTCTTCCTTTTCCTCCTCAAAAAAATGTATCTCTGCGGATATGGCAGCCTGCTCTTCTGCCTTTCTTGCAGTCATCCGCTGTAAAAATAATTTCTGCGCTACTAATCCGATAACCAAGGCCCTCAGATTTTCTGCCCCAGAAGTTGTTGTATAGGCGCTTACATCCAGTACAGTAATCTGTCCTGGAATAACTAAATCTTCAATCAAAGTTCCTTCTTTGCTGAACAATCCCCATTTTTCTGCGACCAAAAATCTGTTTTCAACAGCATCTTTAATATTTTGCTCAGACCTGTCCTCTGCATGGACAGCCTTAACTACATCATCCAAATCATAATCAAAATTTTCTTCTTTCAAATTATTGATGGTTCTTTCAATTAAAATTCCAATTGGCTCTGTCAATGCTACATTAAAGATCATGCACCATTCTTCTGCGCTTATCTCGCTTGTCTTGATTGAGAAAGGGAAATCTGTTGGTATGCCTTTTTCTTTGTACTCATTATAAAACCCTATTGGCGTGAATATATGAACGTTCAAGCCTTTGCTTTCAACCTGCCATTCATCCATAAGCTCTTTTTCCCTTGTATTTGGATATTTCATCGTCCAGTAAATTCCCATAGTGTCGAGCATTACAACTGCAAGATTATTTTTGATTTCATCTGGAAGATCGTAAATTCCTTCAGCAATTACCCCCATGCTGTAGCTTTTTCCTGATCCCTTCTTGCCAACTATAAATACGAGATGCGACTTTGCAACATCCAAAAAAACCTGGTTGGACAACGAAACAGTCTGGCCCATCTTCACGTAATGCTTGCCAAGAAAAACAGCGCCTTGAATACCATAAGATTCCTTATCCTGGCTGCTTCTGCCTATTACTATATCATACATAATTTTTATTTTTAGAATACATTATAAATGCTTTTAGTGAAACTTATTAGTAATAAAAATACTAATTTTTATTAGAAAGATTTATTTATTGCATTAATTCTGCTTTGGCTATGGATGATAAAACCCAAAAAGAGAGATTGGAGCAGGAATTAAGGTTTCTGAAGGAAAGCTTTGAAGCTGAGGTAATCAGCAAGGAAGAGTTTGAGAAAGGAAAAGACAGAATTGAAAAAAAGCTAAAAGAACTGGAAAGCTTAGAAGGAATTAATGAAAAACAGGAAGCAAAAGAGCCAGAAAAAAAAGAATATATCAAGCCAAGTGAAGAGAAAATAAGATTAAAAGTAATAAACGAAAATGAGATATACGAGACAAAACCAGCAGAAGTTCCAAAAAAAGAAGAGCCTGAAATAAAAAAAGAAGATAATAAGGCATTCAAGTATGCTGTCGTTTTTGTTGTTTTAGCTCTTGTAATTTTCTTCTCGTATTCCCTGCTGAAGCCAACATATAAAGAGTTTCAATTCCAGCAAAAAAATGAATTTATGGAAAATATAACAGATATGATTATTCAGCCTGAAAAAATCATGCCAACAAATGTTGTTGTTTTGAATGGCAGAGACGAATGTTTCAATTGCGATACTCAAAGGGTCTTGAGCATACTGGAAAGCTGGTTTGGCCCATTAAATGTCAAGGAAATTGATTACAGGACACAGGAAGGAAAGAATTTGATAGAAGAAATTAATGCAGAAATTTTGCCAGTCTATATTTTAGACGAGAATATAACAAACAAAACTACTTTTGAAAAACTCAAGCAAGCATTTACTAAAAAAGACAATAAGTATATACTGAATTATAATGCTGCTGCACCTGCTTTTTATTTCAAGAGAGAGGGCATTCCGAACAGGCTTGATCTGTTTGTTATTGCAGGTGAGGCTGCAAGCATAAAAGCAGAAAGCAATCTAAAAGAGTTTTTAGACAACTTCAAAGATATAAAATTTGAGAAGCATTTTTCAGATGAGCAACTTGCCAAAGAATTAGAACTCAAAACATTTCCAACATTCCTGGTCAATAATAGGGTTAAATTCACAGGAATACAGAGCGCAGAAACCATAAAAGAGAATTTTTGCAGGCTGAATAAATTAGAGGAATGCAAAAAAACTTTGTCCGAAAATCTGGTTTAAATGTTAAGTCAAATTCTTAAGTATATACCCAACAACAATAATGATGGCAAACACGCATTTTCTTGGTGAAAATGCTACTCACAAAGGATTTTTCAGAACTGCGTAACTGAAAAATCCTCTGCATTCGATTTGCCATCATTGTTGTTGGGCGAAAATTGAGTGCAGAGGAAAAATCCGTTACGAAGTTTGGATTTTTCCTTTGCGAATAGGGTTTTGACAAACAAAACCCGTGTTTGAGCCCATTAAAGTCATCAAAATAGAAATCAAACTGTATACTTTAAAGGATTATTTTACATTAAAGTTCGCTTACCGTCAATAAATTTACTCTTGTTTCATTAGGCTTGACCTTTGAGTCCATTCCTATTAAAAACCTGACATTCGAATCCTCTGCCGCTTTCACAATATCTCTTTCAATGCTGCCGTCAAATACAACTGCATGGGCATTATTTATGCTCTTCAATGCAGTCTGAAGCTCGCTTATTGGAACCTTTCCTAGTACAGAAAGCTTGTTGTCAAGAATTTCTGCACCTCTTGTACCAATGAGGTCTTCTAGCATGGACTTAAAAGTTCCTTTTTCGTTCTCAGAAATTTGAATACGCTTTATGCTTGGCAGAGGCTGAAATCTTTGAATCGGCCTTGAAAATTGCTGCTGAGGGTGCCTCCTAACCATTTCCATAGACGTTCTTTCAGGCTCCCTTGAAAGCTCAAGCTTTGCCTGCTCTCCAGAAATCCTGCTCCTTAATGCCTTATGAATCTCTTTTTTTGTTATCTCCTCGACTTCTTTTCCATCTGGGGCTTTTGTGACAAAATCTATGTCAGCCACTAAAGTAAGCTCCTTGATTATCAAGTTGCCGCCTCTGTCGCCATCTACAAAAGCAGTAACAACTTTCTTGCCGCAAAGATCTATTATTGTCTGAGGCACAGATGTTCCGTTTAAAGCAATTGCATTTTTGAAGCCGTGTTTCAAAAGATTTAATACGTCTGCTCTGCCTTCTACAATTATTATTTCGTCGCTTTCGTCTATTGCCGGGCCTGCAGGCAACCTGTCTTTGCCGTACTCTACAATTTCCATAACTCTTACAGAAGAAGCAACTTCATCAGCTATCTCCTGCGAATCCGGCATGGTGTTTTCCATCATTTTCTTGAGCAATTCTTTTGCTCTTTCGACAACCATGCTTCTTTTGCTTATTCTTACGTCTTCTATATTCTGAACTTCTATTTTTGCATTGCATGGGCCGATTCTTTGTATGATTTCAAGAGCTGCGCCGACTATTGAAGTTTCTGCCTTGTCCAAAGAAGACGGGATTATTATAGTGCCTTTTGTCCTGCCTGTTCTTGTTTCTGTGTTGACCTCTATCCTTCCAATCCTGCCTGATTTTTGAAGCTCTCTAAGCTCCAAGTCTGCTCCTAAAAGGCCTTCTGTCTGGCCGAAAATTGCTCCAATTACATCTGGCCTGTCTACAACACCTTCTATTTCTATGTTTGCATGAACTATATATTTTGATGCAACCGGGCTTATCTTACCCATTTTAATTCACCTTCCTGAAGAAGAAGCTACCTAATTATGTCGCCAAATGAATAATTTGGAGTGATGATCATAATAGCTTCCTCAAATTTCTAATGTTAAGCATTTAGAACAAGTCACTTAAATTATCTATTCGCATATTATGAAATTCTAACAAAATAATGAATGATAATGATGATAAACTTGCCCTAACGCCTTATAATCATGAATTGTAGCCCGCATCACTAACCCCAAAGCTCATTGCTTGTCTTTGACGTGAGCTCCATTTGGTACTCTCATGTCGGGCTTATATTTTGGTACGCTATCCTTCTATATAAAGGTTTGTTAGGTTATATATATTGGTCTATTTATTTACAATATTGAAGATAATATATTATAAAAACATAATTGAAACACAAAATTTTTGGTTTTAAGAATATAAAAACCCCAGCAAAGCCGATTGCTCAGCCCTGCTAGGGAAAAAGAGGTGATATTCAAATCGATTCAAAAAGCTCTCAAACGTTCCCCAACGTTTTATGTTACCACTATAAAATAGAACATATATTTAAATCTTTCGGTTGTTTCACTATTTTAAAGTGGTATAAAGATATTATTAAATATCAAATGACATTCTTTTTGCTATGTCCAAAAAATCCAAACCAAAAGAAGAATTCAAAACATGGGGGGATGTTTTTGACCAGTTCACCCAGAGAACGGTCTACAAACTGATTTCCCAAGGACATTTTGAAGGACTTGAAAGCCCAATCTCGATCGGAAAAGAAAGCAATATTTTCTCTGCTTTGAAAAAAGATGGGACAAGAGTTATGGTCAAGATTTACCGTTTAGAAACATCAGACTTCAACAGAATGAGGGATTATATAAAAGACGATCCAAGATACCTAAAATTGAAAGCAGGAAAGAGGGGGGTGATATTTTTATGGGTGCAGAGAGAGTACAGAAATTTGCTGAAAGCAAGAGCAGCAAATGTAAATGTGCCAACCCCTATGGCTTTTTCTAATAATGTTTTGGCGCTTGAGTTCATAGGAGATAAAGGAATTATAGCGCCAAAATTAAAGGACGAAATTCCAAAAAGACCAAAAGAATTTTTTGATAAAATAATTCAGAACATGAAAAAACTTCATAAAGCCAGATTAGTGCATGCAGACTTGTCAGCTTTTAATATACTAAACCACAACGAAACTCCAGTTTTCATTGATTTTTCCCAATGCACCACATTGGAAAGCGCTAGGGCAGAAGAATACCTAGACAGGGATGTAAGAAATATTTGCAATTTTTTTAAAAAATTAAAATTGGACATTGATGAAGCGAAAGTCAAGAAAGAAATAACTGGAAAATAAATTTAGTGATTTTTTTAAAATATTTTTATTATCAATGTCGTGCCTGCGAGCTGGCGAGCGAGTCTTGCGAGCCTCGCATTTCACAGTCAAAGACAAGAAACGCTAAAAGAATTAAGCGAGAAACGCAATGTGCCAAAAATCGCAATAAATAAAACCCATTAACAAAAAAATTAAACAATCAATAAAATAATAAAAAATCAATCACAAGAACGACCTCTGAAAATGAAGGCAAATGAGGTAACCCGTTTGTTATTATATGCTAAATCAATACACTTAAAAATTATC
>CAYOWR010000048.1:0-5896 GCA_964407725.1 uncultured Methanosarcinales archaeon | reverse complement strand
CTACATTTGCTTTTCCGTTGTATTTTACAGCATTTTGCAATGCGTATTTTGTTATGGTTTGTTTAAGTGAAGGGTCCATAGAAGTAATTTAATAGTGGATATATTTAAAGGATGCGGAAAATAGATTTGAATTTATTGTCTAGACTGTGTATAGACAAAAGAGGTAAAAAAATCGGGTTTTGTGTGCATTTTGACTCGTAAAAGCGAAAACTATTTAAATAACTTACTGCACAAAAAGTAGTAACACAAAGACTAAGGGGTTCTTTTGGTTTTCTCCCTGATTTTTTATTTGAGGGGGTTAAATGGGAAGGCACACTTCTACTATACCAAAGGCGGCTGTTGCAAGAATCCTTATGAAAGCAGGCGCTAAGCGAGTTTCTCAAGACGCAGTTGATGCCCTTACAGAAGTTCTTATAGACTTAGGCATTAAGATCTCAAAGAAAGCAGCTGAAATCTCAAAGCATACAGGCAGAAAAACAATCCATGAAGGTGACATCAAGCTGGCTGCGAAGTAGAGTTAAATTAATTAATGTATTTTAATTTCAATCCGCCTTCGGCAATAGATAGTGCTCGGCTTCGGCTTTCTGCCATTAGCCTCAGCCTCGCCTATTTATACATTAATTCAATCAAACGACATTGAAGTATGCGGGGCACCCATTATTGTATGCAGAGCATGGGTCGCGAGTTATTGAAATTTTTAATCGTTAATGCGGAATTTAGTTAGTGTTATTCTCCTATTCTTAAGAAAATCTTTTAAACAATTACCTTTCCCATAACTTTATGGGCCAGTGGCGAAATCTGGTATCGTGTTCCCTTGGCTAGGGAAATCTTAGTATGATTGTATTAAGACCTTTAAGACTCCGGGTTCAAATCCCGGCTGGTCCATTTTAATATGATAAAAGCGATCCTTTTTGATAGTGGCGGAGTTATTGTCTACCAAAAACTTTTTTTCAAAAAGTTGAATGAAATATTTAGGCCAAAAAATAAGAAAAAATTCTGGCGCCAAATAAATATTGAAGCGATACCACTCTGCAAAAATTTGATTTCTGAAAAAGAATATTGGAAGAAAATATTAAGATTAAACAATAAAGACCAAAGTAAGATTCCGAAAAACCTGTGGGGCGAAATTTATGAGAATTCAACAAAAGTAGATCGCAACATTCTAAACATAATTAAGAAACTAAAAAAGAAGTACAAATTAGGGCTAATCTCCAATTCCATTAAATCCCATGAGAAAATTAATAAGAAGAGAAAAATATTTAATTTTTTTGATACAATTATTTTATCTCATAAAGTTCTATTGACTAAAGATAATAAGAGAATTTTTGAACTTGCCGCTAAGGAACTCAAAGTTAAACCAAAGGACTGCATCTTTATAGATGATGTAAAAGGATTTGTGCGTGTTGCACAAACTGTTGGAATGAAAGGAATAATTTTTAGTAACAAGAAAAAATTAATTTCAGATTTGGAGAGATTATTAAAACATAAAATAAACTAAAATGCCCTTCAAAATAATCTATACAGCAGATGTGCACGGAAATAAGGAATTCTACAAGAGATTACTAAAGAAAGCAGAAGAAGAGAATGTTGATGCAATAATTATTGGGGGGGATTTATGCGGCAGAGAAGGAAACACTATCCCGGAAAAAATTGAAAATCAAAAAATATTCTTGGAAAAATTTATGGTTCCTTTATTCAATCACTTCAAAAAGAAAAATAAGAATAAGGAAATTTACACTATCATGGGAAATGATGATTTCAGGAAGAATTTAGATGTTTTAGAAAAAGCGGAAAAGAATAAAATTCTAAAATCAATCCATAAGAAATCAATTAAATTTAATGAAAAATATAATATTTCAGGATACAGCTTTGTGAATCCGACGCCTTTCAGATTGAAAGACTGGGAAAAATCTGATTTTGATAATGATGCAGTGCCAAAGCCGTTGTTTCCTGAAGAAATCAGAAGTGTGGGAAAGGAAGATGGAACAATAGAAGATGATTTAAATAATTTAAAAAAATTAAGCAGGCCCAAAAAAACAATATACATAATCCACGCTCCGCCATTCAATACAAAACTTGATATAATAACAACAAAAACTCATGTAGGAAGCAAGGCAGTAAGGAAATTTATAGAGAAAGAACAACCTTTATTGACTTTACATGGCCACATTCACGAAAGCCCGCAGATGTCTGGTTCATGGCATGACAAAATAAGAAAGACTATATGTATAAATGTTGGCTCAAGTTACCCAGAGGATAAATTGAATTGCGTGATTATTGATATAGAAGATTTAAATAATATAAAGTATCTCGAGTTAAAATGATTGGCATAATCTCAGACACACATGAAAATATAGAGCCTACAAAAAAAGCCGTGGCAATATTCAAAGCAAGAAATGCTGATTTTGTTGTGCATTGCGGTGATATAATTTGTCCGGCAATGCTTGAAAATTTCCAAGGCTTGAAGATGAAATTTGTTTTTGGCAACAATGACGGCGAAAAAGAAGGCCTTAATTTAATGGCTAAGAAGTTTGGTTACGAAGAAATAACCGAAGAAAAAGAGTTTGAATACAAAAGAAAGAAATTTTATGTCTATCACGGCACAAATGCAAAGAAGCTTGATTCTGCAATCAAAAGCAATAAATATAACTATGTACTGACCGGGCACTCTCATGTGAGAAAAGATGAAAGAATAGGCAATACAAGAGTCATAAATCCTGGCGCCTTGTTTATGGCTTATCCTTGCACAATTGCCCTGCTTGATCCAGAAAAAGATAAGCTAGAATTTATTGAAATTAAAAAAAATTAAAATGGAAGAAGACTGCATATTCTGCAAAATTGCTGAAGGGAAAATACCTGCAGCCAAGGTTTATGAAGATAGCAAAGTCATAAGTTTTCTTGATATTATGCCTGCAAACAAAGGGCATTGTTTGGTTGTTCCTAAGGGCCATTGTCAGAACCTTACTGATATGAATGAAGATGATTTAATAGCTACTGTGAAAGCTGCTAAAAAGGTTTCAAAGGCATTGTCATTGGCATTTGGCAATGCAAGCTTCAATCTTGTGATGAACAACGGCAAGGAAGCCGGGCAGTTGGTTAATCATGCCCATATTCATCTGATACCAAGATTCCAAAAAGACAGATTAAGGCTGAAATGGAGCCATTTGAAATATGAAGGGGATGAGATGAATGAGTATGCAGATAAGATAAAAAAGTTTATTTGAGCAATTGCAGATCGAATTCTGGAAAAGCTTGTTTTACAGCATTGAAATCATTGTCATTTGTCTTTAATCTCAAGCCGCGGTTAATACACATGCTTGCTATTAGAATGTCAATTGCCTGCAGAGGCAGTCCTATATCTCTCAGTTTTATTGAGATTTGAAGCGCCAAATCGTAATCGGCTGGCTCTGGATACAAAACTTCACATTTTTTGGCGGCAGGAGGATGTTCAATTATATTGAATAAAGTCGTAGTACCTGTTTCCTTTTCTATGAGGAGGTTCGTGTCAATAATTTCATTCGTCTTTTTTCACTCTCCCTCATTTTTTTATACTGTTTTCTCAAAACACCTTTGGGCAAATTTGAGATTCTTTCCAATGCAGCCCTAGCATCAGGGCTAAGTCTGCTTAACAATTCTTTCCCGCTTACGACGCCCTTTATATGGGATATCTGCTGCCTAATCCCTTGCCTTGCAGCTTCGCTCCATTTTATTTCAGGATGCTTCTTCATTTCCTCGTACAATTCGTCCGGTACACTTAATGTTATATGTGCCATACATATTACACATAATTGACATATTTAAATATTTTTCGGTTTTTGTGCAAAATCCGTTCAGTAACTTTTATAAAACAACATTTTATTCTTTTTTCTACGCCGATGTAACTCAACCTGGTAGCTGCCAATCGCTAGATTGGCTCGCTGGGCAATAGAGTGACACTCTCATAAGGCAGCGCAAATCAAAGATTTGCTGGTCTTTCAAAGATGCCTTTGAAAGGTGTTCGTTGGGAGTTCAAATATACTCACTGGCATTAGTAACTTCTAGTGGGTTGTTGAAAGTCTCCCCATCGGCATTTAATTACAAAAACCGCAAACCTTTTATTTATTAAGCTCTTTCTTTTTTATGGTGGTTTTAATGGAAACGAACACTCAAAATCTTAAATTAAAAATTGGCGACAAAGCTCCAGATTTTAATCTGCTTGGCGTAGACGGCAAAGCATACACTCTTGATTCTTTCAGAGGCAAGAAAATACTAGTCATAGTTTTTATGTGCAACCACTGCCCTTATGTGCAGGGCAGCATAGAAAGGATAAAAGCGATGCAGTCAGAATTTGGCATTAAAGGCGTTCAAGTTGTTGGAATAAATGCAAATGATGAAGTCAATTACCCAGAAGATAATTTTGACAAGATGGTTGAATACGCAAAAAACAAGAAATACAATTTTGTTTATCTAAGAGATGAAGACCAGACTGTTGCAAATGCTTACGGCGCCCAATGCACTCCTGAATGCTTTGTTTTTGACGAGCACAGAAAATTAAGGTATCACGGCAGAATAGACAACAGCCCTAAAGATGAAACACAAGTGCAAGTCCATGACTTGGGAAATGCAATTGATGCTTTAATCCATAACAGGAAAGTCACGATTGAATTAACTCCTGCGATTGGATGCAGCATTAAGTGGAGGTAAATTGGTTATTGTTAAATCTAATTTTTGGTGAAGTTATATTCGAGAAAATGGGAGATAATTATTTATAATTTTGAGGATTTCATGGTCTATAACTTATTAATCGTCCGAGTGCGCCTAACAAACCTGGCCTATGCCCATTCAAACCTCTTTGATATATTTTCATTGCCTTGCCAAAATCGCGCCTAAATCCAGGACTGCCAAAAGTAGAATGTACTTCATGTACGTCCATGCCATGTGCGTGTAATGCAAAAACTGCATTGCACCAAGCAGCAACTTCTTGATTTGATATTCTCCCAAAATCTATTGAAGCCCCCTGAGAATCCAATATATGTTGCTCTAAGCTTTGGACAGCACTTGGTATTAATTTTAAAGCATGAAACTCTTCATGGGCTCTTAATGCAACGTTAAAATCAGGTCTTCCTCGGTCTATATATAATATATGAATGTGGGATTCCGGTCCATCTCCATAATTAACATTTAAAAATGGCAAACAACTTCCATATTGTGTCTTGCGGCTTTGTATTTCTGCTACTATAAAGGGCTCGGCCATACTCTTCGCAACTTCATAAGCATCTTCTGGACTCATCCTTTCTACTTGAGTTAGGTATCGTATTGTGTGATCCAGGAAAATTTCAATGTTTCTTGCCTCAATGCTTTGTGGGGCATCTCTGTCCGCAAATATATTCGGTCTTGAAGCTCCTTCGTCATGAAAATGCCAACCTTGAGGCAACGGGACACTTAACCCAGTAACTTCAAAAAATGCTGTTCTAACATTATCCTCAATCATAGGACAAAGCTATGCAATACAATATTTAAATCTATCGTTTTTTAACTACTTAATAGTAAGTATGCTATAAAAACTTCAAACCTGAAATTTATTTAATAATTCTTATGCCGTTCTATCCAATTCAGTTTCAATAAATTAGTTATCTCGTTTCATCTTTTGAAACCACTGGATTGAGCAAATTAATCAAAAAGCTTAATCCGGAGTTGATAAGAATGGAAAAAAGGAATATCTCTTTGATTGCAGTGGCTATTGTAAGCGTGCTGATAATTGCTGGAGTTGCTGCTGCGCAGGGAATGTGGAAAAATAATGCAAATCCACAGGGAGCAAAAGGAGACTGGCAAGGAATGGGTATGCATAATGGTATGATGCAAGGCATGATGGCCGGAATGGCGCAGCACCATGAAGACATGGACAAGGTGTTTGAAG
>CAYOWR010000047.1:0-5925 GCA_964407725.1 uncultured Methanosarcinales archaeon | reverse complement strand
GCCTCTCCAAGTTGAATGCCCCCATTGAATCAGCAAATCCACTCCAAGCCTTTCAACCTGCAAAGGAACATCGCAGGCGCCAAAACAAGAGCCCATCCATATGATTGCATTCGCTTCAGTATTTTTTTCTATTGCCTGCTGTATTTCTTTAGCTCTTGGCTTCAAGCCGTCTGGCAATTGGATGCAGACTAATTTAGCATTTTCTTTATTTATTCTTTCGATTGCTTTGTTTAGCTCTAGGTCGTAGTTGGACATAAAAGAAAGAAAACTATTTTTATTTAAAAATCATTTGGTTTGAAGTAATTATCTGCTGTATCTTGCATCAGGAGTTGTTGCGGATGTTTGTGTCGTTGCTGGACTTATATTAGTTTTTATAGGATAACCATTTCTCTCTAAGGAAAGTAGATGTTGTCCATAAAGATGGGCAGCTATTTCAACTGCTTCTTTGCGCTTATAGTTGAGCATTCTTAGAGAAGATAGAAATCTTTCCAAAGCAAATTCTTGTGAGCCTGCTACTGGAATTTCAACAACTTTTCCATCAGCATATCTTTTACCATGTATAGTTGCTCCTGAAGGAACTACAATATATACGCCTTGACGAACACTCGACACATCTACTGGACCATCTCTTGGTGTAAAATCACGAGTAGCGTTATAAACAATTGTATTTTTACCTACCCTATTACCCACTGCAAGAGATAGTGCTACTTCGGATTGCGTAATTAGTCGTTCTGCTATCATCTCAAGCTCATCTTGGGTGAGATTTCTTTCTCTGCCATTTTGGTCAACATCTCTTCCTAAAAGGTACATTGCTATATTATTAGCAGTAGCTCTATCAAAAATCAAAACATTGCCTCTCATTTCCCTTATAAGCATATCATCTAAAGGTTTCATTTTTACAAAAACATCTCATCCATTTCAAATTGAGAAAGATCTTTCTTGTTAATAAGCTTAGCGAAATCCTTGTCTTTCATCTTTTTTCTTGATTCCCTCATAGTTTCAATCTGCTCCATGTCCTCGTCCAAAAATAATTCATCTACTTCCATAAAACTCACTTTTAATAATTTATGTTTGATGTGTATCCTGAAGAAGAGCTGTTGTAGCTGTCATTAATGCTGCTATACGGTTCTGCTTGCAGTTTTCCAGTTAATCCTGAATCACAAAAAATACACATAATATTTACCCCCAACTTTATGTTTTTTGTTACTTGATAGTGATATAGGTTATATTTAAAGTTTTCGATTAATATTATTAATGTGTTATTATTTACAATATAGAAAAGAAGTTATTTTATTGGATGCCTCATATAATGCTTGCAATTAAGGCAATAGTAGATTATCCTATGCTTATGAATTCTGACTCTTGCATTCACGCTTGGAACCAAATAGCTATAACAATTCTTGCAGAACTTCTTTTTAAGCTCAGAAGGTAATCTTATCTTGTACCTCATCGCTATCCTTCTTGCAAGCTTTATGTATTTGTTTGAAAGGCTTGAATTTATCTTGAAGGAGTTTTTAGCCTCCCTAAACAAGAAATGAATTCTTTTTTTTGCAATATTTACCTGGCTTTGCGGCTTTTTGTGATATTTTTGAGGCATAATGAAGAATTAAAATTTATCAAATATAAAACTATCTCAATCTAAACAAACAACGGCACCAAAACAAGAGTAATTGTGCTCAATAATTTAATCAAAACATGCAATGAAGGGCCTGCAGTGTCTTTAAATGGATCTCCAATTGTGTCGCCTGTTACAGCTGCTTTATGAGCCTCGCTTCCTTTTCCGCCATGTTCGCCTTCTTCAATCAATTTCTTGGCATTGTCCCATGCCCCTCCACCGGTATTCAGCAATAAAGCCATTAAAATTCCGGAAATAGTAGCTACCATCAAGAATGCAGCTGCTGCCTCATAACCCAAAACAACTCCTACAATAACAGTTACAACAACAACCATCAATCCAGGCAAAACCATCTCTTTCAAAGAAGCCTTAACGCAAATGTCAACAACTTTTGCATAATCTGGCTTTTCTTTGCCTGTCATTATGCCTTTTTTTGTCTTCCATTGCCTTCTGACTTCATTCACAATAGAGTAAGCTGTATCTCCAACAGCCCTTATCGCAAATGCGCTGAACATGAATATCAGCATAGCACCAATCAATGCTCCTACAAAAACATGAATTTTTGCGATATCAACAGTAACAACTGTTACACCTAAGTGTTTTGCCACATCATCAAGATAAGCGCTGAACAGCAGGAAAGCAGCCAATGCTGCAGAGCCAATCGCATAGCCTTTTGTCAAGGCCTTTGTAGTATTTCCAACAGCATCCAACTTGTCTGTTCTTTTTCTTATTTCATTGCCAGATTTGCTCATCACAGCTATGCCGCCAGCGTTGTCTGTTATAGGCCCGAAATTATCCATAGCCAGAATATAAGCAGCAGTAGCGAGCATGCCCATTGTTGCAATAGCTGTTCCATATAATCCTCCATGCGCTATGCCGCTCATTTTTCCGAAATAAAATGAAAGTATTAATGCAACTGAAAGAACTATTACAGGCAGCACAGTTGCTTCCATTGCAACTGCAAATCCCGAGATTATATTTGTTGCATGTCCTGTTAAGGAAGCTTTTGCAATGCTTTTCACCGGCCTGTATGTCGATTCAGTGTAATAAACAGTAATCCATACAATCAAAATGCTCGTTACAATTCCAACTAATCCGGCATAGAAAAACCACATGTTATTTAGAAGTAATTTTGTTGTGAAGTAAAAAACAATGGCTGCAAGAAAACTTGTAATGTAATATCCCCTGTTTAATGCTGTCATTGGATTTTCGTTTTCATTTTTCAGCTTTACAGTCATAATGCCAATAATAGTCGCTATTAAGCCAAAAGCCCTTACAACCAGCGGAAACAGAACTCCTTTTAAGCCAAAAACAGGAAATAAAGCAACACCTAATATCATTGCTCCTATATTTTCTGCAGCTGTGCTTTCAAATAAATCAGCTCCTCTTCCAGCGCAATCACCAACATTATCGCCTACCAAATCAGCTATGACAGCAGGATTTCTTGGATCATCTTCTGGAATGCCTTTCTCTATTTTGCCCACAAGATCGGAGCCGACATCAGCAGCTTTTGTGTAAATTCCGCCGCCAAGCTGCGCGAATAATGCAACAAATGAAGCGCCAAATCCATAACCAACAATCAGGAAAGGCACTTCTTTTACATCAACTCCCATGCTGAACAGGTAATATATTATTGAAACTCCAAGCAAAGACATAGCCACTATGACTATTCCGGAAACTGCACCAGCTCTAAACGCAACAACGAAAGCATCATTCATGCTTTTCCTTGCAGCGCTTGCTGTCCTGACATTTGCTCTTATTGCAATCCACATACCAACTATGCCTGCAATTGCAGAGCTTACTGCTCCCAAAAGAAATGCTATTGAAGTTCGCCATCCAAGGTTAATATTTTTTGCAAAATAAGCATATGCTATGAAAATAATTATTGAAAGAACTATAGACAAAACAGCAATTGTTGTGTACTGCCTCTTCAAAAATGCCTCTGCCCCTATCTTTATCGCATTAGAAATATCCTGCATTGCAGTTGTTCCAGCATCCTTGCTGAGGACCTGCCTTGTCAAATAGCCAGCAAAAAGCAATGCCAAAATGCTAATTACAATTACTAAACTCAATAAAGCCATGATTAATGGAAAAATTACACTATTTATAAAGGTTTTTGTAAAGTTATTTTTAACCCTTTCAAAATAGTAAAAATTATATGTACCAAAGCTAAAATAACCATAAAATGCTGGATTTCCTAAAGAAAATATTCAAAAATGAAGCAGAGCAAGAAGCAAAACAATTAACAGAAATAAGGCTGCAGCATATGAAGAGCTGGCTTAATGAAAAATCAAAGCCGTTAACAGAAGAGCTAAAGCACCAAATAGAAGATATATTGATGAAAGTGAATGAAGAGATTGAAAGAGGAAGATTCAATATTGAAGTTCTTGAGCATGCAAAATTGCAGAACCCGAACATTCCATTCAAAGCAAAACAGTATATGGAAGGCAACAGAAAGGCTTACATCAAATCCATAAATTCATTTCTTGGGCATATGGAGATAAACAACAAGGATTATTTTTATTTGCTTGATTTCTGCAGGGAATTTGATGAGCTGCTTAACGATTTAAACAAAGGGACAGTAAGGAGCTATACTATACTTCAGGAATTCTTTGCAAATGAAACCAACAAGATAGCTCAGAACTTGAAGAATTTTGACATATTATTTTCAGAGCTTAAATCTGCATTGAACAATGAAAGGATGGTTAAAGTGAATAACACAATGAAAAGGATAGAAAATTTGGAAGCAAAATCAAAACAGAAGATAAACATTGATGTTGATTTAAGGAATATGGAAGCAAGCTTAAGGTTAGCTAATGAGGAAAAGGATGCGATAATGTCCGATATAATGAGCTTTAGCAAAAGCGAAGCTCACACAAATTTTTTGAACTTGAATGAGCAGAAGAAAAACAAGGAGAAAGAGTTTTACCAGAACCAAGACTCTATTTTGCAGTCTTTTTCAGTTATTGACAGGCCTTTAAGGAAATATTCGCATATTGCTTTTGATCAGGAAGAGTTAATCCTCGATTATCTAAAAAATCCTATAGAAACTCTTGCTAGCGACAAAGAGCTCAAAATTCTTGAAATTTTAAAGAATCTTGAGAAAATGCTGAACGAAAACCAGATTCATGTTGATGAGAAAAAAAAAGAAAAGACTCTTGAGGAAATCAAAAAATTGAACAAAGAGTTTATTGAGCAGTTTCAGAAAAAATACTTATCTTTTAAATCTGATATGGAGAATATTGAAACTAAAATTAAGGAAACTAAAGTTTCTGAAAAAATGAAGGAATTAAGCAAAAAACTCGAAGATACGAACTTCAGCATCGAAAAGAATAGCGAAGAATTTAATAGATTAAAGGGGGATGCAGAGAAATTGAATAATTCAATTTCGAATTTAAAGAATGAGATAGAGAGCTCGACCAAGGAGATTTTTAATGAATATATTAGGATTGTTGCTTGAAATTATTTCCACGTTTTTTCCACTGCCAGAATTCCTGGTAGCTTTCCGTCTTTTTCTATTAATTCAAGAGTTGCGCCGCCAGCATTTGAGACTACAGTAAAAGCATCTTCGCCATTATAAGCCCTTACTACTGCTGATATGTCACCGCCAGCTGCAATTGCTATTGCGCCATTGATTTTGGCTTCTTTTATTGCCTCAAAAAGCATTTTGTTTGTTTTTGAGAATTCTTCAACTCTTGACTCTTCAATGGAAAGAGGGCCTGCAAGAATAAGCATGTAAGCACTTTTTGCCTTTTTGCATATTGAATCCAAAGTTTTTGGTCCAGGAGCCACTCCAAGCCAGCCTTCTGGAATACCAATAGCAGAATTAAATGTTTTAAGCTCGGCATCTTTCGACAGACTGCCGAATTTGTCAGGAAATTTGTTTGTTATAGTATGGTCCAAATTTGTCATCACAGTAACTTTTTTTGATCTGGCTTTTAAGCAAAGCTGGGCAGCAAAAATTAACTGCTCTCCGATCTCTTTCCATTCAACAAAGGAATTTCCAATCAGATTTTTAATTTCATTATCGGTTACTCCAATTATTTCTTTTAGCTTGTTGCTTTTTTCTTTTTGCAGCAATTCTTGCAATTGAGTTGCTTGGGAAGCATCCTTCCCCTCTGTCTCTTGTTTTATTTTTTTATTATAATTTTCAATGTTAGATTGTGCTTGGTCAAAATTTTTTTCTATGACGTCTAAATATTTTTGTGCAATTAAAAATGTATAAGTAACCGCTCCTTGGACAATTATTATGTCACCTTCCTTCATTTTGTCAAGAAGAGCATGAGTTACAGTAATCTTTGATGTAATTC
>CAYOWR010000046.1:0-5935 GCA_964407725.1 uncultured Methanosarcinales archaeon | reverse complement strand
ATCCTCTTGCCTCTAATTCCTCAGCCAGCTCTTTTCCGCCGCTTTTTACAATTCTTCCTTTTATCATGACATGAACTTTGTCCGGCTTTATGTAATTCAGCAGTCTTTGATAATGAGTAATCACTAAAATTCCTATATTAGGGCTAAGCATGGCATTGACTCCATCTGCAACTACTTTTAACGAGTCTATATCAAGCCCGGAATCTGTTTCATCCAAAATTGCCATCTCAGGCTGCAGAACAGCAAGTTGTAATATTTCTGCCCTTTTCTTTTCCCCTCCGGAAAATCCTTCATTTAGGTATCTTCTGGAAAATGAATCATCTATTTTCAGCAATTTCATTTTTTCCTTTAGCAGCTTGACAAAATCAGGAACGGCGATTGGGCTGGGCTTTACTGCATTGTAAGCTGTTCTCAAGAAATTCGAAACTGAAACTCCTGGAATTTCCTGCGGGTATTGGAATGACAAGAACAAGCCCAGTTTCGCTCTCTCGTCTGGGGATAATTCAAAAATATTTTTATCTTTATACCATGCTTCTCCCTGGTCAACCTGGTATTTTGGATGGCCCATCAAAGTGTAAGCCAAAGTCGATTTGCCAGAGCCATTCGGGCCCATAAGAGCGCAAACCTCTCCTTTTTTGACTGCCAAATTTACTCCATTCAGTATCTTCTGCCCTTCAACGCTTACGTGTAAGTCTTTTATGATTAGTTCGGATGTCATTTTTTATCCACCATTTACATATTTTTCAAATATTAATATGCTATTTTTTAATGTATCCAAAGATAGTAATGCGCATTTCAGTCTTACTGCGCTTATCGGAATGCCAAGCATATCCAAAATGTCTTCTTTTGTCATTTTCTTTAATTCATCAATATTTTTTCCCTTTATCTTTTCCGTCAGCATTGATGCACTTGCTGTTGAAATCGCGCAGCCATGGGCTTGAATTTTTACATCAGCAACCTTTTTATCCTTCACAACCAAAAACAAATCCAATTCATCGCCGCACAATGGATTTTTCTCATGGTGATGCACGCTTGCATTTTCCAGCTTTCCAAAATTCCTTGGATTTTTGTAATGGTCAAGGATTTGCTCCTGATACATTTGCTCTATTTCCATTTTTGGTTCAAGTTTTCTAAATTGGTATTAAATGGCGGCAAACACGGCTTTTGTTGGTCAAAAGCCTATTCGCAAAGGATTTTTCCACACGCTGTATGGAAAAATCCTCTGCACTCAATTTGCCGCCATACGATTAAAAAAATTTCAACATGGATGAAAACTGACTGGAGAGGAATTTTCAGTTACGCAGTTCTGAAAATTCCTTTCGGAATAGGATTTTCAGTGAAAAGCGAGTGAGCTTTGAGATGAGCGAGCGAGAGGCGAGCTCTCGCATTTCACTGCGAACTCGCTCACATTCGGCTGAAAATCCGTGTTTGAGCCCATGTTGTTGGAATTTTTTATATTAAATTTTCATACTCCAAACACTTTCTTGACTTTATCCAATGACTTTATGAATTTATCAACTTCTTCTTCTGTATTATATAAATAAAATGATGCTCTTGCTGTTGCTGGAATGCCTAAGACTGACATCAATGGCATGCAACAATGATGGCCTGACCTTATAGCAACGCCTTCGCTGTCTAAGATTTGTGAAACGTCATGGGCATGAACTCCCCTAACATTGAAAGATAAAATAGGGCCTCTTTCTTGTGGACCGTAAATAGTGACGCCATCAACATCCTTTATTTTTTCAACTGCATATTTTGTCAATTCCCTGTCGTGATTTTGTATATTTTCCATGCCAATTTTCTTCAGATAGTCTGCTGCAGCTCCTAAGCCTATTGCTTCTGCAATGTTCATTGTGCCTGCCTCAAATTTCCATGGCAATTTGTTGAAAGTTGTGTCTTCAAACTTTACTTCATTAATCATTTCACCGCCGTAAAGAAATGGCTGCATCGAGTCGAGCAATGCTCTTTTTCCATACAAAACCCCTATTCCTGTCGGACCCAGCATTTTATGGCCGGTAAAAACATAAAAGTCAGAATTTATTTTTTGTACATTAACCTGCATGTGAGGAACAGCTTGCGAACCATCTACAATCATCAAAGCTCCATTCTCATGCGCTATTCTCGTTATTTCCTCGACTGGATTTATCGTTCCGATTGCATTTGACACATGCCCTATTGAAACAATTTTTGTTTTTTTATCAATATTATTTTTGATTGAATCTTCATCTAATTCTATATCCTTGTTTATTTCTATGAATCTTAATTTTAACCCTCTCTGCTTGGCCAATTGCTGCCATGGCACAAAATTGCTGTGATGCTCCAATTGTGAAATAACTATTTCGTCTCCTTTCTTTAATTGCGATGTTAATGAATAAGCAAGCAAGTTCAATGATTCAGTCGAATTTTTTGTGAAAATTATTTCTTCCGGCAGGCCTGCATTGATGAATTCTGAAACTTTTTTTCTCGATTCTTCATATTTTTCAGTTGCTTCCTCCCCAAGCTCGTGAATGCTCCTGTGAATGTTCGCGTTGTATCCGGTGTAATAGTCTGTAATTGCTTGTATGACTTGCTTTGGCTTTTGCGATGTTGCAGCGTTGTCTAAGTAAATGAGTGGCTTTCCGTGAACTTCCCTCTGCAGAATGGGAAAATCTTTTCGAATTGATTCAACGTCCAGGATTGATTTTGTTGATAGCATTGTCAGCGGCCTGATAATTCCTGTAAAGCAATTTTTAGTATTATATCCTGAGGTATAAATCTTAGTAATTTCCTTTGCGTATCAGATTCTAGGTCTTGTACTCTTGTATCAACTACATCAAGTCTTTTTCCAACTTGTCCCAAAGTTTCCCGTTGAAATCCTGAAAAAGGAATTCTATATTGGAGAACTGCAAGTCTCCTTCTATCTATGACCCTCCCACTAAATGCTTGTTGGGCTATTCTTTCTATTTCCATCACTGGATTATCACTATAACTACTTACTATATCATATAATAAAGCCAAACGCCCTGTAGTTTTTTGTGATAATTCCATCTTATCCTCTCACCATTTCCCTTATTTTCTCCCTTAATTCTTCCAATGGTATTTTTTGTATCACCGGCTCGAAAAATCCCTCAACAATCAATCGTTCTGCTTCCTGTCTTGAAAGGCCGCGAGCCATCAAATAAAACAGATGCTCTTCATTGATTTGTCCAACTGTTGCTCCATGGCTTGCTTTTACATCGTTAGCATCAATTTTCAGGCTTGGAATTGAATTTGCCAATGTCTTCTCACCTAATTTTAATATGTGGTTTGCAAGATAGGAATTTGTCTTTTGCGCCGCCTTTTCTATTTTTATTAAGCCCCTGTAAACAGAGCTTGATTCATGTCTCAAAATGCCATCCACCAAAATGTTATTTGTCGTGTTTTCAACATTATGATAAACATTTGTTGTAAAGTCTATATGCTCTTTTCCCTTTCCCAAGAATATTCCGAGATTGCTGCAGCTTGAGCCTTGACCGTTGAAGTTTGTGTTAATCTTTAATCTGTTCAATTTGCCTCCAAAGCATCCTGAAATCCAGCTTATTGTGGAATTCCTTTCGGCTGTGCCAATGAGATGTGTGAAATTATAAACATTTTTTGCCCAATTATTCAAGTGATAAAAATTGACGGCAGAGTTATTGTTGGCAAATACTTCAGTCACGCATACATTTAATTGCTCGCCTTCAGCTTCATTATTCGTGTATTCCTCAATTACATCAGCTTGGCTGTTTGCCTCTACTACAACAAGATTATGCAAAATAGTATTATGGTTGATGATTATCTTCATTCTAAAGGGCTCTTTAACTTCAATATTCTTTGGAACGAAAAGATAATACCCATTACTGAAATAAGCTGCATTTAGAGCAGCAAGCTTGTCTTTATTATTTTTAATGCTCTTAAAGCAATAGTTCATCGCAGCAGGATATTTCTCCAGTGCTGTGTTGATGTCAGTCAAAATGACTCCTTGCTTGAGTAAGTCTTCGCTTAGCTCTGTCACCAATATTTTAGCATCCGTCTCAAACGGCTCAAAATTTTCAAGTTTCAACTTCTCTATTTCTGTATAGCGCCAATCCTCGTCCTTTTCCTTTGGCATTGGCAAATTCTTGAAAATCTCCAGAAATTCCTCTTTTTTGATCTGGGCAATTTCGCTTTTTGCCACGGATAGCTCTTTCAGAGCATTTTTAGTAACAAGATTTTGATGATGCATAAAAACCCCTAAATCAGCCTACAGAACCTTCCATATTCAATGCAATCAGTCTGTTCAATTCAATTGCATACTCCAATGGCAGCTCTTTTGTGAATGGCTCCATGAAGCCTGACACAATCATTGTCTTTGCCTGGTCTTCGCTCAATCCTCTTGACATCAAGTAAAACAACTGCTCTTCGCCTATCTTTCCAACAGTGGCTTCATGCTCGATGTTAACATCTTTTTCATTGATTTCCATGTAAGGAACTGTGTCTGAAGCTGACTTATCATCCAAGATTAATGCGTCGCATGTCACATGAGATTTAACATTCTTGCAGCCCGCTTCAACGTGCAGCAAGCCTCTGTAAGTTGTTCTGCCCCCATCCTTGCTTACAGACTTTGACGTAATTCTTGAAGTTGTGTTTGGAGCGAAATGCAAAATTTTTCCTCCGGCATCCTGGTGCTGGCCTTTGCCTGCAAATGCCACACTTAATATTTCTGCTTTAGCCCTTTCCCCAAGCAAATAAACAGAAGGGTACTTCATCGTGATTTTTGAGTTATGCACTATAAACCCATTTGCCACAAAATTGTGGGTTCCTTCAATTTCAATATCCCATGTATCTTCTTCTCCAAAGTAGGAAACTTCAGAAACCGGAACAAAACTAATTGGCATTTCAAATTTGCCTTCCCCAAAATACATGTAATGATGTTGATATTCTTTTTCTTCTTTTCCAAGCGGCTTTTTCTCTTTTCTGCTCCATGTGCTAATTTTCATAGGGTTTAAGCCGCATGTAACAGCTAATAACTTGGTATCCTCAAGCAAAGATCTGTTTACACTAGTTATTGATATGTTCTTATGGTTTTTCCTGTAATGGCCGTCAGCTGCTATATATCCATCAATAAGAGCAATTCTCTGCGCTTTTGGAAGCGTGAAAACCCATTGAGGAATTCTTTTTGATCTGCTAGTTCCTGCAAATCCCATTTGTTTGATAAATCTGACAAAATCAACTGAAGCAAATCTCAATACAACTCCCCTTCTATTTCCTTCCAGGCCAAAAATATCTTTAACTGTTTTTACAAGTTTATCGCAAGCTTTGTCTCTTTCAGGGACTGCAAAGTAAACTCTGCCAATATCGCAATATCCATCACCTAAGTATAATCCAAATAACCACATCAAATCTTCTGTGGTTTCCAGAGGAACCTTAATTGCCTTATTTCCGCTTTTAACGAAAGATATTTTTTGCGGCTCTCCACAATCTGGAATATCACCGGAAATTGCAACTAAATCTTTTTCTTTTATTCTGCTCAATGGCGTCCACTCAATAAGAGAAAATCTTCCTCTCTTTTTTAGGGCAAGGAAGGGGTGATTTGCTGTTGCCTTAATCTCCCTATGATTTAAAGTTTTCATTTTGTAAACTTTCTGTTTTCCGCTATACTTTCTGGCTAAAACTTTTTTCTTTTTTAATTCAAAGTTTTCGTCCAATGAAAAAACCGCATTACCTGTTTCAACCTGTGAAATAGGCTTGATGTCGCTATTAAGAAAAATTTTTGTGTCTCCAGTCAAACAGCCTAAATTCCCGTCAACCCAGAAAACAGTGGAATCTTTGTATGCAAATGCTCTTTTTGTTACAAGATTGTAAACATTATTGCTCCAGTTTTGTATTGTGGTGTATTGTATTCTTGAGCCAGGCATCGCTATTAGCTCAACTACCGCTGAGTGCAGTGAATCTG
>CAYOWR010000045.1:0-6086 GCA_964407725.1 uncultured Methanosarcinales archaeon | reverse complement strand
TTTATCAAAAACAAGGACGTTCTTACAAAAAAAATCGAGAAGATTGAAAATGGCAAAAACGGCTTTGACCTGTATGTCAAGTACAAAGACAGGGAGCAGTACTTTATAATAATCCCCAATATAGTTGACATGGACTCAACCATACAAAAGCTTAACAATGACTTTTATTTCAGCATAGTTACTCTGAATTCAGCAAATAATCTTAATGCAGTTTTAAAGAACTGGGCCAAGCTTGTTCATTTCAAATTTCTCAACATAATCTTTGTGAATCCGTTCTCTGAACTTGACAAAAAATGGATTATATTTCCGCATACGCACCAAAAAATATGCGATGAAAAATCTTTAGAATATGGCTTGCAATCGATGTCTGCGATGGTTGAGCCGATTGAAGAAGAACAATTAGTTGTAAAAATCACAGGCTAAAGATGATGACTTGGCCTGCAAAGCCTGAAAACAGCGGTATAAGCAAGTTATCATCAAGCTCGTCAACTAAAGTTTCTACAATTGTTGCCACAAGTGCCATGCCTAAAATAATGTAAATGCTACCTGGCAGGCTTCTAAGCACTAAAAACCCGACCAAAAGATTTGTTATTAATTCGCCTGAAAATCCTGCCCATGTCTTATTCCTGTATATTAGTGTAGTGCCGTATTTTTTGCCAACGAACGCAGCCACCATGTCGCCAAAAGTTGTCATAAGCAGAGCTGCCAATGCAATTTTTGGATCAAAAACAGCTAAAGATATGATAGTGGCAGAGAGAAAATATATGACGCCATACATTCTGTTTTGCTCCTTTGCCCTTATAAATTGTGAGAAAAATGGCATTTTCCATCCCAATTCAAGCCTCAAATATTCTAGTATCAAAAATATTATAAGCAGCATAACAAGAAACAGCAAAGCGGCCTGCTTGCTATATGTTCTTTGTATAAAGAAGAACAGAGCCAGAACAATAAGAATAGTTATGTGAATTATCTTTCTTCCAACTTCGTGGAATATTCCCCATGCCATAACCTTTACTTTTAAGTTCAGGTATAAATAAGTTTCTAAATACGGCTGCCGGGATTCGAACCCGGGTGTCAAGCTCTCGCCGACTTTGTCTTCGAATACTACCCGAACATCTCGAAGTCTTGGGAAGCTCGAATCTTAACCACTGGATCACAGCCGTATAACAAAAAGAGTTTTTTAGTTTATATTAAATTTTTCCTTAAGTTAAATCATTCCGCAGTAACTAAAAAATAAAAATCAAATCATAATATTTAAATATCTACGTTGCCAAAAATTCTTACATTTAAAAGCAAAGGTGATTTTAATCGAAAAAAATACTAATATAAAAATTAAATGCCACAAGTGCGGCAATGAGTATAATATGGATATGATGCGCATGGACCCCAACGGCAAGAATTTGGCATGCAGAAATTGTCTTGAAAGAAAGCCGGTTGCAAAGCAAGAAATACAACAGCAAACAAAAACAGAAGCTAAAAAACAGGAAGAGCCTGCTTTTAAGGAATATTTCTGCAGGGAATGTAAATACAATTTTAAGAGGGCAAAGCATATTGTTGTGAGCACATGCCCATATTGCGGCTCTGAAAATCTTATGATTAAGGGCAGCACTGCCAAGATTATGGCAGATGCATTTAAGATGAAAGGAGACTGATTTTTATGCAAGAGATTATGGTTTCATGCAAGAAATGCGGCAACAAAGTGCCTGCTTCATCATTAAAGCTGGATTTGGACTTGAAGATGGTAGTTTGCCAGGATTGCATCAAAAACAAAGGCATACATAAGGAAATAGAAACAGAAGTTTTTCACAAAGTGGATGACTTAGCTAAACCAGAAGAAACAAAACAAAAAATTGCCCATAAATGCACTTCATGCGGCTACACATTCAAAATAGATTTAGAAACAAAAAAGCCAAAGAATTGCCCTTACTGCAATGCAAGGGTTATGAGTTTTTGATTACTCTTCTTTTTCTTTCGATTCGGATCCTTCACTATAACTCGGGACAGCAGCCTTGCTTATGATTATAATGTCTCCAATGGACTTAACAAGCTGATGCGGCACTATAACCCCTTTTGCAGAGCCCAAGACCTTGTTCAGAAAAGAATTCTTTGTTGCCCTTACTCTCCAGCCAAAAACCTTGTTTGAAGTCAAAATGCTTTCTTCAACATCGCCAAAGTACTCGCCATTGTCTGTAAATACCTTCATATCATAAGTTTCGCTTATTTTTTTCATCTTTAACATTGAGATCACCTTTTTAAGATATATTTAACAGCTGTTTTATCTACTGGCTAGTATATAAATCTTTTGGATAGCTTTTTAAAAACCATAGATTTCGTGCAACTCATGAATTACAAAAATTTGGTATTTTTGGGCACCTCGCATATAGCAAAGCAAAGCTTGGAAGAAGTGAGAGAATATATAAAAAACATCAAGCCGGATATTATAGCTTTGGAACTTGACAACAAGAGATTCCACGCTATAATGCAAAAAGGCCCAGGAAAAATAGAATTAAGAAACATTGGTAGGATTGGGCTTAAAGGATTCTTATTTTCATTATTTGGCGCATGGGCAGAGAAAAAACTTGGAAAAATTGTTGGAGTAGCGCCTGGCTCTGAGATGAAGCAAGCCATTAGGATAGCAAAAAAAGAAAAGATAAGCTTAGCCCTTGTAGACCAGGATATAGAAGTAACTTTAAAAAGACTATCTAAAGAGATAACTTGGAAAGAAAAATGGAATTTTTTGGCTGATATAGTTAAGGCAATTTTTGCAAGGAAAAAAGAGCTTGATTTTGATTTAAGGAAAGTTCCAGACAAAAGAATAATAAAAAAATTAACAACTAAGCTAAAAGAGCGCTATCCTAATGTTTATAAGGTGTTGATTGAGGAGAGGAACAAAGTCATTGCTAAAAATCTTAAAAATCTAATTAACTCTAAACCTGATAAAAAGGTACTAGTGATTTTGGGTGCAGGGCATATTGATGATGTTTTAGAGTTGATAAAAGAGCCAACTATCACTTATAGCTTTTCTGTTAAATAAACCAATAACCTTAAATATTATATTTTCAAATGTCTATTTATGGGACAGATAGTTGACTTGCTAGACAAGATAAAGAAGCATTACAGATTTACCAAGCATGAAGCAAGAGGCTTGATAATTGCTATTTTTGTGATTGCTTTTATTATTTCTTTTCGGGATTGGGGCACAACAAAATTTGATTTTTTTGCAGGAATCTTCAATTTCTTCAGCGCAATTTTAATTGTTGCTTTATCCATACTTATTCATGATGCAGGCCAGAGAATATGGGGCTTTGCTATCGGCTACAGGATTGAATTTAAGATGTGGGCTTTTGGCTTATTGGTTGCATTAGTTGTTGCTTTTTTGAGTAATGGAAAATTATGGCTTATTGTGCCTTCTGGGTTTATATTGCATCATATGGCTGGTCATAGATTAGGATGGTTTAGGTATGGCATAAACATTCTAGGCCAAGCAATGGTCGCATTTGCAGGTTCTTTGTTCAGCTTAATGCTAATCATTTTATTAAAGGTATTGTATGTATTTTCTCCAAATGCATTGATTCAGAAAGCAATAATATTCAATGTTGTTTATTTGATAACAAGCTTGCTGCCTATACCGCCTCTTGACGGCAGCAAGATATATTTTGGCAGCAGGATGTTTTACGCATTTGCATTTCCTGCGTTGATTGCTGCAACACTGCTTTTGATAGTGAACATACCCATAGTTTTCTCTCTTATACTTTCTCTTTTAATTGGGGTAGTGCTGTGGCTTGTTTATTATATAAGCTTTGAAAGAAAAGTCTGGAAGGGTCCCTAAAATGTTCCAATACTACAAGAACTGGATGGAATTTTGGTTTCTTGTCTTGATGATTATAGGTGGATTTATCGCATTATTGGCGCCTAGCGCGGTAATAAGCTATGTTATTGCATTTATGACAGGCCTGGCAGCAGGCAGGCTTATTTATGAAAGAAAGGAAAAAATTAAATTCCCATATTTGATGGTTATAGCTGGTTTTGCAATTGGCTATTTGATTGGGGTTTATTATGGGAATAGAAAGCTAGTTATTTTTTTGTTTGTCATCGGCGCAATCATTGCATATAAGTTATACAGCAAAAAAATATTGAAAGACACAAAATATTAAAATGAAATATATGCTTTTAATTTTCCTGATTTTGCTTGTATCATGCAAAAAAATTGAGATTAAGAGCTCTGATAGTGCAAATATTGATATCAAGAATGCTTACATAAGGACGACAAATATTGATTACAACGAAGAAAAAGAGATAAATACAACTCCGACAATTAATATCATTAATCCGAAGGATGGAGACATTTTGAATGGAACATTCATAGTAAAAATCAATGTTACAAATTTTAAATTAGTCCCGGCTAGTTGGTATCCGCAACAAGATCAAGGACACATACAAGTATGGTTTGATAGTATGGAATTAAGGAGTTCCAAAACTGAATTTGAGTTTGAGAGCGAAGGTGAAGGCGAGCACACAATAAAGGCAGAGTTGATGCTTAGCAATCATACTGTGCTGCCTTACAGCCATACAATAAAGATTATTATAAATAAATCATAGGGAAAACTTATAAAGAAAAGTTACATTCTTTATTATTATGATATTTGTAAAAAAATATTTTATTGGAATTGTTTTGCTGTTGATATTATTAAATGCATGCGAACAGCAAACTGCGGAAAAACTGCAAACACAAGATGTTGAAAAACAAAGTGAAGTTAAAACACAAAATGCTGAAGCAACTCCAACTTCTGAAGTAAAAAATCCTAGTCTGACTATTCTTTATCCAAAAGATGGTGATTTGATAAAAGCTTCAAAAGTCATAGTTGATTTAAAAGCTGATAATTTTAATATTGTCCCTGTAGGAAGCCCTGTAAAAGACAATGAAGGGCATTTTCATGTATGGCTGGATAGCGAGAAAAAATTAGGCCCGCAAACATCTTTCACATTTGAGAATATTGTGTCTGGAAAGCATACTATAGTAGCAGAGCTTGTGAAAAGCGACCATTCATCCTTAAATCCGAAAGTGACTAAAACAATCACTATAAATGTAGAGTCTGATTTTGTTCCAAAAGTTGAGGAAAAACTACAATCAAATACTAGGGAGTATACAATTGAAGCTGATGATAATGGATTTTATCCAAGCACAATAAAAGCAAAAGTTGGAGATGAAGTTATTATCCATTTTAAATTCAGGGATGATTCAATATACTTTGCAGGCTTGGATGTAAAAGGGCCATTTCCTGATATAAAATATAAGTTGAGAGGTCAACAACCTGTAACGGCAAATTTTACTATGCTAGAAGAAACAAAAATAACATCGTGGTGGCCTTCCTCTGGCGTAAAGAAAGCTATGTTGACTGTCCAAGTTGAGAAATAAATTATAAATTTAATAACCTATATAAACCCAAAAATATCCCTTATTCTTATGATTAAGAACTTCGAGCCTAGATTATATCAGCAGACCATACTAGCTACAGCTGCAGGAAAAAACACTTTGGTTGTGCTTCCAACCGGCATGGGCAAGACTAACATTTTCTTGATGCTTGCTGCCCAAAGGCTTAAGCAATATCCAAATTCTAAAATTCTTTTTATCGGGCCAACAAGGCCATTGATTGAGCAATACCTAAATGTATTCAGGGAGCATTTTGAAATTGATGAACATGAATTAGCTGTTTTTACTGGAATGGTAAGCCCTGAGAAAAGGGCTGAATTATGGAAAAAATCAAAGGTTGTTTTTTCTACTCCGCAAGGCCTGGAAAATGACATCATAAGCAACAGGATAAATCTTGAAGATGTTTGTTTATTGGGAGTGGATGAAGCCCATCGGGCTGTTGGCGACTATGCTTATGTTTTTGTTGCAAAGCAGTTTATGAAGCTTTCAAGGTTTCCGAGGGTAATAGCTTTGACTGCATCGCCTGGAAGCGATATGGATAAAATACAGGAAGTCTGCAGAAATCTTTTCATTGAGGATATTGAGGTAAGGACTGATGAGGATCCTGACGTCAAGCCGTACATACAAGAGATGCAGATTGACTGGGTAAAAGTAG
>CAYOWR010000044.1:0-6129 GCA_964407725.1 uncultured Methanosarcinales archaeon | reverse complement strand
AAAGCAATGAAGCCAATTTCATTTACAAAATAACATTCAACGTAAGAAATGGCGATTATGAAAAAGACCTAAACGCGCCTGAAAACATGAGCATAAATGTTATTATAGTACCGCAAGGCAAGCAGCCATTCCAAGGCATAAAATTATTCAAAAAAGACATAAGCATCAAAAGAGGCTCTTCATTTGGCAGGTTTGGCTCTCAAGCTACACAGGTATCAGGCCCGGCAATTATTAAAAACACAAAGAATGTATATGAAAAAGTATGCCTAACATTTGACAAAATCCCAGTTAAATGGAAACTAAAGGAAGAAAATAAAATAAGCGGCAGATGGGCATTGTGCAACACAATAGTGCAATCTACTGGCGTGCCAACAACAATTGAATTAGGAACAACAGCTGCAGCAGGAAGCGATGCTGATATGAATGATTTCTAATAGTAAGATTTATATATATGTATATGTATATACAGAGCTATGGCAAAAACATTGATGGTCTCTAATGAAGCCTACGAAGAGCTAAAGAAGCTGAAAGAAGATAAAAGTTTCAGCGAGGTTATAATACACCTGATTAAAGAAAGAAAACAAAAGACAGGGTATGATTTAAAAAAACATTTCGGAGTTCTTAAGGGAGATAAAGAATACGATATTCTTAAAAAAGAGATCAAAGCAGGCTGGCGGAAATGGCAGAGAAGGTATGCTTAGATACCGATGTGTGCATATCTATTATAAAAGGGCAACCCGAGGCAGACAGAATAAGTGATTTGATAGCAGCTGGAAAAATATTTGTAACTTCAATGACCGTTTTTGAATTGTATTTGAGAAAGGAAAAAATTCATGAGATTCAAAATTTTTTGGACGGAATTTTTGTTTTGGACCTCAATGAGGAATGTGCAATAAAAGCAAGCAGCATTTATAAAGAATTAAAAGAAAAAGGCAATATATTGGATTTTAGAGATGTCTTTATAGCCTCTATCGCTATGGTAAATAATTGCAGTCTAGCTACATTTAATAAAAAACATTTTTCAAAAATTAACAATTTAGAATTATTTGATTTTTAAAGCATGAAAAAAGAAAAAATCAAAGAAATAATAAAACAGGATAAATTCAAAAAAAATTATCTTGAATGGAACAATGAAGTATTTACTTCATCAATTAAAAATATTGACTTAAACATTATTTTTAACATTTTCTTAGACATTATTTTTTATGTTTTATCAGGGTTTCTTGTTTTTTTCTGGTTCAGGAGAATTCAGGAAAAAATGCTGGCATTTAATCTTCCTCCGGATATAACTGCCTTGGGCCTTGAGCAGGCAACTCAATTGGCTGCGGATGCAAAATCATTCTATTATCTTATAATTTTTTCATTTATTCTGTTAATAATTGCAATAATCTTCTTAGCCAGCATATTAAAAGGCATTATATGGGCAAAAACCACAAAAACAAAGATTTCATTTAATTTAATCTCAAAATTTTTGGGCTTGAATCTTATATGGGTGGGTTTTTGGATTATTCTGATATTATTAATTTCAGTTTTTGTTCAGTTGCAATTAGTCATGATATTCATGGCAGCATTAATAATCATTGCGCTTTATTTTACAAACACTCTTTATACTATTTTTATGAAAGAGCAGTCATTTAAGGCAATTCCAAAATCTATCAAGCTAAATATAGCCAAGATCCGTTTATTTTTGCTTCCATACATCATAATATTTCTTGTATTTTTTATTGTTGCGAAATTAAGCAGCTACTTGACGTTTAAGTATGCTCAAGTTCTCATAGGTATTATTGTTTTATTCTATATTGCTTTCTTAAGATATTACACTTCAACGCTTGTTCTGGCAGTACAGGATAAATAAAGTCAACTTATTACGGACAAATAGAAAGCTTTATAAATACTATATATAATTTATATATAAAACTATCCTTTTTAGTATTGAAATATATATAAAATAAATATATTACATATATAGAATGAAATACACCAAAAAGCTGATGAAAACCAGCGGTGGACTAGTTGTAAGAGTTCCTTCTGACATTGTTAAATTACTGAATTTAACTGAAAAAGATTATGTTGAGATTGATTTGAATAAAATAAACCTCAAGGAGTTGAATAAAAAGGAGGAGTCATAATTTTTTTCAAAAATTAAATTTAATGCGATAAGATAGAAACAAAATAATAGCAAAAAACAGAATGTTTGCATCAACAGAAGCATTAACTAAACTAACAAGTGAATAAAAACTCAATGAAAATAAAAAAATCAAGAACGAAAAATTTCAATAAAAATAAAAACAATAAAAATATCAATAAATAAAAATAATTTTAAATAAAAAATAATAATAAATAAAAAATCAAATAAATTAATATGAAAAAAAGGGGTATAGATAGAAAAGCGCAGGTAACAGTATTTTTGATAGCTGCAACTATTATATTGCTGCTTGGAATATTTTATTTTGTCTATCAAAGCCAGGTTGCAGATGAATTTGAAGAAGAAGTTCCGCAGGAAATAGTTCCGATAAAAGCATATGTGGAAAATTGTGTGAAAAGCGCTGCTGAGGATGGATTGGAAACAATTGGGCTGACAGGAGGCTACATAAACTTGCCTGAAAAAATAAGCAATGATCCAAGAACTTATCTTTCAGCTCTTCCGGCATCTGGCTACAAAATTCCATATTGGTGGTATAGCGGAATAGAAGCAGCTCCGCCAGAAGACTTCATAAGACAGCAATTGAGAAGCCATGTAAAAACTCAATTAAGAGATTGCCTGAATAATTTTGAGCCTTTCAAGGACAGCTTTGAAATTAATGCATTGAAAGAGCCTGTTGTTGATGTTTTTTTCAATGAAGACGATACAATTATCAGGCTAAAGTATCCGTTGGAAATAATTGGAAAAAACACAAACTCAAAAATCAATGTTGAAAATTTCATCTACAAATCCCAGATAAGATTCAAGAAAGTTTATGAGCTTGCAAAGCTGATGATGGACATGGAAAACAAGAATTATTTCTTGGAACAAAGAACAATAGACTTGTACTCAATGGACACAGAGATTCCGACAACAGATGTTGATGTTAGCTGCGAAGGAAAAACTTGGCAGCTTTCAGACATAAAGGAAAAGCTGAGAAATTTGTTAAGGGTTAATCTGCCTTATATAAGGATAAAAGATACAGACTATAATCCAAATGCTTATGTTCCAAATCCAAATGGCAAGGACATCTATTCGCAAACATACTTTCAAACCCATTATGTCTGGGAAATCACAAAAGACGCAAAAAGATACAAGGACATGAAAGTGGCTTTTACTTATGACGACTGGCCATTGGCAGTTTACGCAAGGCCTGTGCAAAATGGCTTGCTTAAGTCAAATGCCCAGAAAGGAACTGAAATGCTAAAGTTTTTCTGCCTTCAGATATGGCATTTCACATACGACATAAAATATCCTGTTTTGGTTACTGTTTTTGACCAGGATGCTGCAAAGAACAAGCGCTACCAGTTTAATTTTGCGTTTATGGTGGATGTAGACCATAATATGCCTAACAGAGTAAATAAAGGCACAACATTGTTTGAAACAGCTGATGAAGCATCATCTGAAGAGTACTGCAATAATATTCAAAATCAAATTACAATATTCACAGTTGATAATTCGACAGGAGAGGATTTGCAGAATGTAAACTTGACTTTTGTTTGCGGCAGGTTTTATTGTGATATGGGAAAAAGCGACTGGCTAAGCTTAGGAGCAGCCTCTGGAATCATAAAAAGATTCCCATTCTGCTTTAATGGAATAATAAAAGGGGCAAAAGACAGCTATCAGGATGCGCAGGCATTCATACAGACAGATGCTGACAGGTCTTATATCTTATTTATGGAGCCAGTCAAAGAATTCAGTAATTACAAAGTTGTAAAGCATCTGATTTCAGATCCCATTGCTGCTCAAGAGTTAGGCAAAGACGAAAAAGCCTCAATATTCATATCAAGCAATGAAACCGGGTTTGAAAGTTTTGTAACTTATCCAAAAGACTTGGATTTGCCGCTTGAATTGCCGGCAGGAAAAGACATAGCATATGATGTCACAATCTACCTTGTTAATAAGGAAGAAATGATTGGCGGCTATTCAGGAACATGGAAGCCAAATAAAGATGATATAAAAGGAGCAAAAGAAATTGTGTTCCATGCAATTGCAGAAGAATCAACAGCAACTGAAGACAACAAGGTTTTGCTGATTGCCGGCCTTGATACATACTCAAAAAATGTTCCAAAACCGGAATTAAAATGAAAGATTATTGTTTTTTTTAAAAATTAAATATAAGTTCAATGCGTCGTGAGAGAAAATAACAAAGAAACAAGTGATATATAAACTACATTGACAAAAAAATAAACAAACCAATAATGGAAATCAAATATTCAATAACGAAAACAATCAATAAAACAAAAATCCAATAAATAAAAATAGAAAACAAAATATAATAAATGAAGCAAATTCATTAAAAAATAATTCCAATAACGAAAAAATAATTCAATAAAATAAAAAATAATTCAAAAAACAGATGACCCATGTGCTGCAATCAATAATGGGTGCCCCGCAAACTTCAATAAATAATAATGAAATAAAAACTCAATAAATAAAATGAAGCAGATAAAAGAGGTGCTTGCGTTATTTATAATCCAATTAGTTATAACCATACCAATTTTCACTGCTAATGTTTATGGATTAAAAATCTCTGATGTAAAGGCAACCAAAATAACTCAGACTTCTGCGACAATAGAGTGGAAAACAGACAATGTTTCAAAGGGCAAGGTCAATTACGGAAAAACAGCTGAGCTTGGATTGGTAAGAAGCCATAACGAATTGCTGACAGATCACTCTTTGACACTTATAAATGGAATAATGCAGAATACAACTTATTTCTTTAGCATTGAAGCTGAAAATAAGGATGGCAATATAACAATAGACAATAATTCCAATAAATTTTATACTTTCAAAATTCCAGAAACAATAATTCAAGGGCCTTTGAACAGAACTAATGCTTCGAAGCCAGTTAATGAATCACCGCCACAAATAAGCAATATCTCAATACCACGCTACATTAACAGAAGGACAATAGACATAAAAGGAAATACAAAGCCATTTGCAAAGGCCTCATTGTTTGTTAATAATATGAATTCTGCAAGAAAAACGCTTAGCTCTAATGAAATAGGGAGCTCAGGAAGATTTGCCTTTGTCCAAGTGCAATTGGATCAAAATAATATAATAAAAATTGTTGCAGAAGACCAGTTTGGAAAGGCTGAGAAAACATTTGAAGTTTCAGTTGATACTGATGGACCGATAGTAAAACTGGCAAATATAACTTCATTGACATCAAAGCCAAATCTTACAATAAGCGGAATCTTCACGCTTATTTTTTCCTTTTTTCTTCTTCGTCATCCACAACCTCGTAATCAGCGTCTACCACATTGGATTTATCAGCTGACTTGTCGCTGTCTGATTTTTTATGTTCCCCCGTTTCTGAATGTGCAGCTTTCTCTTTAGCGGCAGATTCGTACATTTTTTGAGCTAAAGAATGTGAAGCGGCAGTCAATTTTTCAGTGGCTTGTTTCAACGTGTCAACCTGATCCGATTTGAGTGCTTCTTTTGCATTTTTTAATTCTTGTTCAACGCGAGTTTTGTCTTCCGCGCCAATTTTATCTCCGTGTTCTTTTAAATTCTTTTCAACCTGATAAACAAGGTTATCTAGATTGTTGCGCGTTTGAATGGCTTCTTGTTTGCGTTTGTCCTCTTCTGCATGCGCCTCTGCTTCTTTACTGAGTTTATCAACCTGATCTTTATTGAGACCAGAAGATGATTCGATCCGGATTTTCTGTTCTTTTCCTGTGCCTAAATCTTTTGCAGAAACATGCACGATTCCGTTTGCATCGATATCAAACGTCACTTCGATTTGCGGAACGCCGCGCGGAGCCGGAGGAATGCCTTCTAAGTTAAAGAGTCCGAGGGCTCGATTGTCTCCGGCCATTTGCCGTTCTCCTTGCAAAACTTTAACCGTTACTGCTGTTTGATTGTCCGCTGCCGTCGAAAAAATTTCTGATTTTCGTGTAGGAATCGTTGTATTTCGCTCAATGAGACGAGTCATAACTCCG
>CAYOWR010000043.1:0-6455 GCA_964407725.1 uncultured Methanosarcinales archaeon | reverse complement strand
AATTTAATAAGCCTATGATTTGGAAATTTTGGTTTTTTGTTACGGTTTGGCTGACTTTGAGCATAGCCTTTGCCGCATTTATCAATAGTATAATTGCCGGCATTATCGCATTTATAATAACAATCCTGAAAATATACAAGCCAAATGTGATAGTGCAGAATTTCTCTGAAATATTCATCTATGGAGGATTAGCTGCAATTTTTGTGCCAATAATCAATTTGTTTGCTGCCTTCATGCTCCTCATTGTCATTTCAATTTACGATTACATCTCTGTATACAAAACAAAGCACATGATAAAGCTTGCAAAGTTTCAGTCAAAATCAAAAATATTTGCAGGCTTGTTTATTCCTTATGAAAGGGAAAAAGACAAAATAACAATGACAGCTCAGTCAATAAAAACCCGAAAAATAGAATCAAAAGCAGCTAAATCAAAGCAATCTGTTGCAGTTCTTGGCGGCGGCGATATTGGATTTACATTGATTTTTGCAGGCGTTGTTATGAAAGGGCTGATGCTGCAGGAAACATTCTTGGCAGGATTTTTGAAAACTTTGATAATTCCGGTTTTTGTGACTTTAGCTTTGTTGTTTCTTTTGGTTAAAGGCCAGCAGAACAAGTTTTATCCGGCGATGCCGATTTTGAGCTTGGGGTGTTTTATTGGATATTTGATAGTTTGGCTGGTTTAACATTAATTTTTTTTAGATTATTTTTTAATGTTTATCCGTTATTGAATTTTTATTTATTGCGTTTCGCGCTTTATTCTTTTGGTGCTTAGTGGCTGTGGCAATAGGTCAATTCCAATAATTTAGTTTACTATTATTTTTATATCGGAATTTCCTTAAAATAACATAAACGTTTAAAAATAGCATAATCATACACTCTATGGGAGGACTCTGCCGGGAAGCTAGCACTCTCCTGTAAGCGCAAATGTGCTTTAGGCGCGGTGAGGCTTTGGAAGCAGCTTAGGTTTTTGCATTTTAGTCTTGCTTCTGGCGTCGAAGCTCTGTCCCATCGGACTTGTGCCTTTGAAAATCCGTAAGGTCTGGAAAGAAACACACCAAAAGTGTGCTTAATGCAGCGGTAATCTTGGGCATTGGTGCTAATGGAAAACAGAGTGGAGCTGGAGACAAGGTAGCTAGGTGCAATTGCTTTTGCCCATTCTTGAGCGTGTCCTCCTACTTTTTGTTCAAGTGTTCAAAATGAACTTAATCTACAACAAAATATTCTTAGAGCACAAAACTATAAGTCACCCTGAATGTCCAGAAAGACTTCTAGCCTTTGGTGATTTACCGCAATCAGAAATAGAAAATGGAGAGAAATACCTGAAATTAATTTATGATGAAAATTACATTGAAAAAATAAAAAATGCTTCAAAGCAGGAAATAAACCTTGATGCAGATACTTATACAAATGAAAAAAGCTATGAAGTTGCATGCTATGCAGTCGGAGCGGCAATTAAGGCAGCAAAGGAAAACAATTTTGCATTAATAAGGCCGCCGGGTCATCACGCAGCTGCAGACAAAGCAATGGGTTTCTGTTTATTTAATAATGTTGCAATTGCGGCAAAATGGCTTACAGAAAGAGGGAAAAAAGTTTTTATAATTGATATAGATAGCCACAGTGGTAACGGAACACAAGAGATATTTTATGATACAGATAAAGTTCTATATCTATCGATACATCAATTTCCAGCATATCCCGGGACTGGTTGGGTTGATGAAATTGGTGAAAAAAAGGGAAAATATTTCACAATAAATATTCCAATGCTTCCTTATTCAAGCGATGATTTATTTATAGAAATTCTATCAAAGATAATTCCTGTTATTAAGCAACAATATAAACCAGATGTGATAGCTGTATCTGCAGGGTTCGATGGACATAAAGATGATCCACTATTACAGCTAAATCTAACAGTCAATTCTTATTTTGAAGTAGGTAAGCTCTTATCCAGCAATTTTAGGAATATCTTTGCTTGTCTCGAAGGCGGTTATAATATAGAAATGCTGCCACAGTGCGTTTCTGCTTTTTTATCTGGAATAAATAAAGAAAAAGCAAAGCCTGAATTCAAAGAACAAAGAACAACTTCATCAGCAAATGTGCAGAGAGAATTTGAAAATAGAATCAAAAATTTAAAATTAAATTTAGGCAACTTTTGGGATATCTAGACTTTTCTCCTCTTAAAATGATCAAATCCGCTTTCAATATTATATTTTTTATTATTTTTGATCAATCTTATCCCACTTTTTTTATTAACAATCTCACCAATAATTGTCACATCTAATTTTCTCAATTGTTTCAATTTACTTTTATCGGCAGTAAAAACCAGTTCGAAATCCTCTCCGCCGTAAAGAGCAAAATCAACTGGATTTTTATTTAATTTTTTTGAATCATTAATTGTGTCTCCGGAAATCGGAATTTTATCAGCATAAATTATTGTCCCAACCTTTGACTGCTCGCAAATATGCCTGACTTCAGATGCAACACCATCGCTTACATCAATCATTGAATTGACTCTGATTTTTGCCAATTCCCGAGCAAGCTTAAGCCGTGATTCTGGCTCAAGATGCTTTTTTATTGATTTTCCCTTTTTATTGTTTCTTAACAACTCTAATCCAGCAGTAGATTTTCCAACATCACCAGAGCAAAAGACTAAATCTCCAATTTTAGCTCCACTCCTTAGAACAAGATTTTCCTTTTCAACAAATCCAATCATTGCAATATTAACAACAATCTCTCTAGAATGAGTAATATTGCCCCCAACAATGCTTATCTTATATTTTCTTGACTTTTTATTTATTCCATTATAAAGCCTGTCAACAAATTCAACATCAGCATAGTCAGGCAAGGCCAAGGAGACAACAGCGTATTTTGGAATGCCTCCCATTGCAGCAACATCACTTACATTCTGCTCTATCGCCTTCATGCCAATCTGCTCTGGAGTTGAAAATTTCAATGAAAAATGATCATTTTCAACAAGCATGTCTGTGGTAAAGATAATATAATGATCTTTATCGAATTTGAGAACAGCAGCATCATCACCAATCCCAACAACAACTTCTTTGGAAAATAATTTTGTGCTTTTCTTAATCCTATTTATTAGCCCAAACTCACCAATATCTTTTATTTTCATCTTTATATTTATTATAGAGAATTTTGAAATATATCAATTTATCTAAAAATTATTAATTTTTAGACAAAGCAAATCATGGATTTGCGAGTGCCCGAAAACTTATAGTTTTCGGCATTTCGAAAACCTTGTAGGTTTTCTCTATGTCAAAATTCTCTAAGAGAACTTTGAATGAAAATTGTGAAAATAATGAATTTTTCAAAGTTCTCTATATGGTTTTTCTAAACATAAGTCAGCCACTTGCTATATTTTTTGTTCCTGCCACTTACTATATCAAAATACAATTCTTTAAGCCGCATTGTAATTTTTCCAGCTTTTCCATTTCCAATTTTTATATTATCAATGGATATTATTGGTGAGATTTCTTTGCCGGTGCCGCAGAAAAATGCTTCATCAGAGTTTTTAACTTCATCCATAGTTAATTTTTTTTCTTTGGATTTGATGCCAATGTCTTTGCTTATCCTAAGCAATGTCTCTCTTGTAAAGCCATATAACGCGCTTCTGCTGCTAGGAGTCATCAAAACCTTATCTTTGATTATAAACAAATTTTCAGCAGGGCCTTCTGCAACAAACCCGTCATTTCCAGTCATCAATGCCTCATCATATCCCTTTTCTCTTGCCTCTTTCATTGCAAGTATTGAATTCGCATAATTGCCGCTAATCTTTGTTCCAAACGCAGTTGACCTGCCAGACTTCACATAATTTGAAGTCGCCAGCCTTAATGGTTTTGTATCTTTTATGTAATCCGGAACTGATATAATTGTGATTTCGCTTTTAACATTTTTTGGATATACGCCAATGTTGCCATAACCATGATAAGCAAGAGGCCTTACGTATGCATCCTCAAAACCATTCATTTTAAGCAGTTTCTTGATAACATCTTTAATCTCATTTTTTGTAAATTTAATCTCAATGCCCAATGCCTTTGCCGAATAAAATAATCTACCCAAATGGTCATCTAATCTGAAAAGCGCAGCCCCATTATCTGTTTTGTAGGAGCGAATTCCCTCAAAAACAGCGCTTCCGTAATGCAATGCATGAGTCATTATATGCACTTTAGCATCTTTCCATCTTACAAACTTTCCATTCATCCACATATATCTTGGCTTTATTTCGGGCATATTACTCTAAGATATTTGTCAGATAATTTCACTGTGACAGAACTTCCATTCTTGAAAGGATACTCCCTGCTGACAGAGTCAGCAACTATGACACCATCAAGCATTTCCGATTTTATCTTAATGCCATCTTTTTTTCCTAATAACCCGTGCTTAAGCCTGTAATTCTTGAAAATTTTCCCTTGATATGGCTCTCTTACCACAAATAGCATAGTTTTTGATTTCAGGCTTAGTTTTCTGTTTACGCATGCGCTTGCCCAGGCATAGCTTCCTGCAGGCGTAGCAACCAAAATGCCGCTGCTTTTGTGCCTTTCTTCATAGTCATTGATCTTGATAGTATATTTGGCAGCGTGATATCCCTTTTTCGCGCCTATATAGAATTCATTTAATGCCAATGCATCAATTCTTTTCCTGTTTATATAGGCCTCTAATCTCGGATATTTTTTTATTTCAAATTCATCATTTATTATTTTTTTCATCTTCTTCTCAAAATTTTTCTTGTTTCCCTCCATAAAAAAGCCTTCCTTGCTTTTAACATCTGCATTGACCCCCAATAAAATTTCATTTTTGACAAACTGCGCTGCTCTCAAGAAAGTCCCGTCACCGCCAACAGCAATTATTAAGTCTTTAGTGTGAAACTGTTCAAATTTCAGCCTGTCCCTGTCAGCAAGATGGTATTTTATTTTGTATTTTTTTAGTATTTTTTTGACTAAGTTTAATGTTCTTTTATACTCGTCTGCTGCCGGATGAGTGTAAACAACAAGCGCATCATTTAGCTTCATAATAGAATTTGAAGTGAAAATGCGTATTTAAAAGTTTGTTTCGTCAATTAGAGAGCTTTATAAATCATATTGAATAACTACTCTGAAGGAGAAATGCTAGAAGAATTAGTTCACATATTAAATCAAGAGATTGTGCTTAGAAAAGGACAGATCAAAGCAGTAGGTTTTGATTTAGATGGCACTTTAACCTATTTACAAAGCGAGAAGATACAGAACTTGATTGGAAATAGAACATTGAATCTTCTGCCTGAGGATCTAAAAAGAGCCTTGCGCGAGATAAGCTATGAAAAATTAAAGAAAAGTGCTAAAGTCTCAGTCGGATGGTATATTGATTTAGAGACAGGATATCTTGTTTTGCCTAATACACAAAATCGTGTGATAAGAGCGAGAAGAGGTATAAAAGAAATTTCCGATGTCGTGATCGCTGAAAAATATGGTACAGTCGTGGTTAAGGATGAATCAACGGATTTAGATTTTAAAAAGCCAAGATTTCTTCCAATTTGTGATGGTTTTGATTATGTTGAAGGTGCAATCACAGCAGCTTTGGCTGCTAGAAAAGGTTTGCCAAGAAGAAGAACTTTAAGGGCAGTGGCAGCTGCAGTAAGGAAAGCGCATGATGATGCACAAAGAGGATTTAAAAGCGAGATGTTGAGAAATCCAGGTCAATATGGCATAGGGCCAATTGCCGAGATTGTAAATTTCCTTGACACACTTAAATCTCGTGATTACAAAGTTTTTTTGTTGACAGCAGCCAAAAGGCGGTATGCTAATAGGTTGCTAGACATTTTAGAGTTAAGGGGGGTAGGATATTTTGATAAAATTTTTACTGGAGTGAAGAAGCCTGCTTGTTTTGATATAGGATCAAGAGAATATGTTGGGCTAGTCAAAGCATTGAGGAGAATGGGAGTAAGATCTAATAAGCAGGTTCTCTATGTTGGAGACCATATGCATAAGGATGTAATTCGTGCTCGAGAAGCAGGATTCTTAACTTGTTTAAGGTTACCTGAAACAAGTATCCGAACTATTAGGCGAAAATTAAGTAAATATGGAGGAATAACATTTAATAACTACAGACATACTTACAGTATTGCATCCGGCCAACCTAACGAAAAGCAAAAACTTCAATTGAGTAAATATATATACGATCTGTATCTTAATGCTCATGCTATTGTTTCAGATGTCTATCACTTAAGACCCATTCTGCTGCATTAATTCCAACTCTTTTATTATTAAAACTAATGCTTCATTAATAGGACATTTAATGTTAAATTTAGTACCCAATTCAACAACAGCTCCATTCAAGTAGTCAATCTCTGTGCGCTTTCCCTTAATCAAATCCTGCTGCATTGAGGAAATATTATTGGATTTTTTAAATTCCTTGTTGATTATTTCCAAAAAATCAATATTAAATCTAATTCCGTCTTTAGCTGC
>CAYOWR010000042.1:0-6577 GCA_964407725.1 uncultured Methanosarcinales archaeon | reverse complement strand
GCTTTGCAGGCTCTTCATGAAGTAACATCTTTTGAGCATAAGATACACCAGGAAGCTCAAAATATAAGAAGAGAGCTTATCAGCATACCAATCTTGCTTCTTTTAATATTAGCTAGCTTGATATTTCTGTATATAACGGTATTTAAGAAATAAAATGACAAAATTATCTCATAAAGAACTTGTAAACCTGGGATTGCATGAACAAAGCAGAGGCAAGTCATTAAGCGATATTGAAAGAGACTTTAAAAATCATGGTGCTGAGAGAAGCGAATCTATGAAAGCATTAAAAACCGTTGATTACATCAAGAAAAGAGAAGAGCGCATGGCAAAGAAAGAGGAAGCTTCCAAACAATCAGCAACTGCAGGCGCTCAGCAAGCAGCACAGCCAGCAGCCAAAAAATCATCATTTTGGTTTTGGTTTTGGCTCATTTTGTTGATATTGATAGGCATTGGAGTATACCTTTATTTTTCTGGAACATTAAATTTTGACTTCTTGTCTGGAATTGTCAAAAACCACCCTTCATAGAAGGGTGGCATGATTTCATAACTATAACGTAGCGTGGTTTTTGACACTACAAAATTTCACTTATTTGAGGGTGATTTTTGAGCACATCAAATTCCATGCAATATACTGCTATACTTAAACCACTTATGACACATAAGTGGAATTTTGATGTTTAAACCGATAATTTTTAATAATCATTTTTTTATGCTTGGCCTATGTTTGATTTAAACAAGCTAAAAGATGAGCAGATTAAGCTGGCTAAGAAAATAGCCTTGAAAGATTCTTTTGATAAGCTTGAGCTTGTTGCCGGAGTTGACTGCGCTTACACACAAAACGATATAGTTGCAGCGATTGTTGTATGCGATTACAAAACATTAGAAGTAAGAGAAAAAGTATTTTCCTCGGCAAAAGCTAAAATTCCTTACTTAGCCGGATTTCTAGCATATAGAATAGGCGCTGCAATATCAGAAGCTTATGCAAAGCTTAAGATAAAGCCTGATGCTATAATATTTGATGGTCATGGGATTTTGCACCCTAGAAGATGCGGCCTAGCTTCTCATATGGGAGTTGCATTTGATTTGGCATCAATCGGCATTGCAAAGCAATTGCTTGTGGGAGAAGCTAAAGACGACAAAATCTATGTCGATAAAGATTTAAGAGGAGAAGTGTTGATCACTAGACAGCATGCAAAGCCCCTATACATAAGCCCTGGACACAAAATAAGCCTGAAAAAAAGCGTTGAAATTGTCAAGAACTGCATGAGATTTCCCCACAAGCTGCCAGAGCCTTTGCATTTAGCCCATAAATTCGCAAATCAAATAAGAGATAAAATACTTGCAGGAGAGAAAGCTGAATAATTAGTTAGGTATTTCTCAACAAACTTTTATAAACAAAAGAAAATCTCAAGACAGGTGGCTATACAGTTGATTATGCGGGCTTGACGAACGAAGTGAGGAAACCCGCAGATGTCAACGGGCTATCGTTGGGGCCCATGGTCTAGTGGCTAGGATACGACCTTCACAAATTTTATTGAATGGGGTTGGGGCAGGAGTTCAATTCTCCTTGGGCCCATTATTTCTTATATTTTAAGAATCTGTTGAAACAAAACTAAATCCCCAAAGCCATTCTTGCTTCTTCAGTCATCTTATCAGGGTTCCACACCGGATTAAAGGTTATCTCAACATCAACTTCTGTAACTCCGGAAATCGCAGAAACTTGTCTTCTGACATCATCTAGAAGAGCAGGCCCATAAGGGCACATTGGAGTTGTAAAAGTCATCAAAATCTTAACCTTGCTGCCTTGTATATCTATATCATATACTAATCCAAGGCTCCAAATATCAAATTGTATCTCTGGGTCTTGAACTTTCTTCAAAACTTCAATAACATCTTCTTTTGTAACCATAACTATAGCAATCTTTTTATTCTATAAAAATGTTTTTGTTATTATATGCATAGAAAAAAGACCGACTGGAAGTTGTTTTGAAATGATTAAATGGAACAAACTTGAGCATTTAAAGCCTGAAAAAATCAGGCAGTTACAAAACAAACTATTAAGGAATTTTGTAAGAACACAAATCCCATACCACCCATTTTATCGTAGTCTATTTAAAACAAACAAAATAAAATTTTCAGACATAAAAACAACAAGCGATTTGCAAAAATTGCCATTCACGACAAAAGAAAATATTGTAGCTACAAAAAAATACCCAAAAAAATTTCTTGACTTTGTGCTGCAGCCAAACAAGGAATTGATAAAAAAGCACGCACAATTACACAAAAAAATAAAAATAATCTTCAACAAAGAACATATTTTCCATGAGTACAAACCAATCCATATACACTTCACAACTGGAAGAAGCGCCAATTCTGTTCCGGTTTTCTACACAAATTATGATTTGAAAAAATTGGACGAAAGCGGTAAAAGAATGATTTATATACTCAATATCTCAACTAATGATGTTGCAATTAATTCTTTTCCTTTTGCGCCTCATCTGGCTTTTTGGCAGACATTCTACGCAACAAGAAGCTCTAACTTTTTAAGCCTTCATTCTGGAGGAGGAAAAATTTTGGGCACTGAAAGAATAATAAATCTTGTTGAAAACATGAAAGCCACATGCTTAGCAGGAATGCCAGGCTATCTCTATCATTTGCTTAGGTCTGCTTCAGAGCAGAAAAGGGATTTAAGTAATTTAAGACTTGTAGTTTTTGGCGGTGAAAGGGTTCCTCCAGAGCTAAGAAACAAAATAAGGGATTTGTTAAAAAACAATACTAAAGTTCTTGCAACTTATGCTTTTACAGAAGGGAAATGCGCTTGGGTTGAATGCAGCGAAGATTCCGGTTATCATCTTTATCCTGATTTTGAGTTTATTGAGCTTGTTGATAAAAACAATGAATTGGTTGGAGAAGGAGAAAAAGGCGAGATAGTTTATACCTCTCTTGACTGGCGCGGCTCTGTTTTCCTGAGATATAAGACAGGAGACATATCTAAAATTCATTATGAAAAATGCAAGTGCGGCAGGACTGTTCCTAGAATTGATGGCCCTATTGAAAGAAGCTCTGAATACAAAGAATTTCAGCTGACAAAAATCAAAGGCAGTTTTGTCAATTTAAACGCTTTCTTCTCCATAATGCACCACAAATCCGTACAGGAATGGCAAATTGAAATTAAAAAAAAGAATAATGATCCTTATGAAGTTGACGAATTAGTGGTATATATTGCTCCTAGTAAAAAAGATGATTTTGAAAAATTAAAAAAGGAACTAAAAAATAAGATTATTCAAGAAACAGAGATAACTCCAGAAATTGTGAAGATTGGGTTAAAAGAGCTATTGCAAAGACTTGGAATGGAGACAGAGTTAAAAGAAAAAAGAATTGTTGACAATAGGAAAAAAATTAACTGAATTTTGGTGTTATATGTTGTTTGCTATTTTAAAAATATTGCTTGGAATTCCACTTAAAGTAATCTGGATAGGAAAAATTGATGGAATTCAAAACTTACCGAAAAATGAGCAGTTCATATTAGCTTCAAACCATATTAGCATGCTTGATGGGGTTGTGCTCAGCACTGTTGTGGCTTTGTATATAAACAAGAAGCTTCATTTTTATGTTAAAAGCAATTACTTCAATAATCGATTTTTCAAATATTTTCTTGATTTGACGGGATGTATTCCAGTATATGTAAAGGAAAATAGAAACCGAAAATTAAATAAAGCTGCTTTTAATAGAGCAACAGAATATTTAAAAAAGAGAGAACCAGTGGGGATTTTTCCTGAAGGAGGCATAAGCTTTGACGGAAAGCTAAGCAAACCAAAACCAGGTTTGGCACGGCTTGTTAATTCAACAAAAGCTAAAGTTTTACCTGTAGCGATATTGTGCAAAAATGGGATACTTGGTTCAAAAAAAATATGTGCAGGAATTAGAGGTTATGAAATTAAGATTGGTAAACTAATTGACTTTAAATACGAATACAACGATATCAACCACATAAGTGATTCTGTCATGGAAAAAATCTCTCTTTTGCTTCAAGAAAATGACTAAAATGTTTGCAGAAATAATCTCGAGGGGCAAACCACTAGTACCTTTACTACAAATGAAGAAAAATGAGAAGATTGCTCTGGTTGTACCTGGTGGAACATTTCAGGGAACTAGAACTGCAGGCATGATGTGCGCTCTTGAGAAATTAAGTTTTAGTGATTATTTTCATGCAGCGTATGGCGTTTCCTGTGGAGCTGCAAACATAGCTTATTTTCTGACACAACAATCTTTGCTAGGAGCTTCAATTTATTATCAGGATGTATTAGATAATCGATATCTTGGATTGCGTTGGCCACCGATTGATACTAATTACCTAGTTTATGAAGTAATCGGAAAACATAAAAAGCTTGACTGCAAAGCTATCAAAAATCATAATACGATATTCAAAATTCCATTCACTAATGATAAAGGCAGGAGCATAACTATCACAATAGAAAAAGACTTGCCCACTCTTGATGCACTTAGAATTGGTATGTCCATGGGATTTTACGCTGGTAACGGAATTCAATGGAATGGAAGTAGATTTTTTGATGGAATGATGTCAAATCCAATACCTTTTCGAGATGCAATCCAAGATGGCTACAAAAATCTGCTTGTGATGTTAAACATGCCATTGAATTGGGACGATAAAAATGACAATATTCTTCTCAGGCTTGTTAAATTTCCATGGATAATAAAACATGAGAAAGAATTTAAGCATACTTATTTTTCAAGGCAGCAAAAGTATAAAAACCAACTTAGGGAACTTTATGAAGGCGACTTACCTTCAGATGTTAATGTAACAATTATTGCGCCATCAAAAAACTGCATTGGCTTGCCTCTTTACACTCGAAATTCCGCTTTATTGCGTAGAGGCGTTGAAGAAGGCGTAAAAATCATTGAAGAGGTAGTCAACATGGAACTTGATATTAATTTGCTTTAGTTACCAGATTGTATTATATAATCCATACAATAAATTTAAGTATTAGTTTGTCTTTGAACGGATAGAAATGGACCAAAAAACCGAATTGATGAGATTTTGGAAAGAGAATTTTGCCTTTACAGACTCTGAGTTAAAAGCTTTCAAAGAAGTTAATAGGGAAGACTTTATACCAATAGAGCTTGTCAATGCTGCTTACCATGATGTGCCATTGCCCTTGCTGAGAGGAAAAACTATTTCGCAGCCAACTACAGTTATGATAATGACGCATGCTTTAGAATTAGAGCCTAATGAAAAAATTTTTGAGATTGGAACAGGCTCGGGCTATCAGGCTGCCATAATCGCAAAAATTATAGGTCCAAAAGGCAAAGTCATTACAACGGAAGTGGTGCCGGAGCTGGTGCATTTTGCAAAAGAAAATTTGAAGAGGGCAAGGATCAATAATGTTTTTGTGTATGAGGAAGATGGCTCAAAAGGGGTGCCAGGCGAAACTCAATTTGATAAGATTATAATAACAGCTGCGTGCAAAGAATTCCCAAGAGAATTGCTCGATCAGCTTAGGCCAGAAGGAATAATTGTTGGCCCGGTTGGAAACCAGCATGAGCAGGAAATGGTCAGAGGTATCAAGGATAAAAACGGCCATCTGGAACTTGAATTCTTAGGACCTTTCTTATTTACACCAATGTACGGAAAATATGGTTTTGAAGTTTGAGTTTGATTAAAGATTTTTTGAAATTCAAAGAATTAGAGAAAGACAAAAATATTGATTTAAATTGTTTTATCTTTCTGAATTTAGTAGCTGCAATTCATAAGCAATTACTTTTGTCAGCTACTAAATTTTCGCTAAATTTAAATACTAGTTTCTTGCTGAATAAATAAAAATGAGCCAAATAAAGAGGTGTCTGTCTTTACTTATTATTATCTTCGTTATTCTAAATAATCTTGCACTTGCGCAATATGATTCTAGTTATGAAGGCAGGCCAATAGACCAATCTAGAGAAGGCATTGATTATTACAAAGAAGGTGATGTAATAGTTTATCCCAGCCCTGTTGATAAAGACATTTCTGGCATGAGCACCGAGGAAAGTGTAATGATGCAGCGCTTTAGGAGCAATGCAATGACTGAGGAGGAGATGAGAAAAATTGCAAAGAAGGAATTTGGTGACAAGTCAGAAATCGAATTTGAAAAAATGATTATGGAATTTAAGGATAGAATGCAGAGAAAAGATACATTTTCTTACGAACATGCAGGTTTTGATTATGGATATAATTTTGGCCCCTCGTACGAAGGTTACTCAAAGGAGCATATGATTTTTAGCATGGTTTTTGATTATATTGGGGACGATCTAGATCCAAGAGAGATAAAGCATAGCTGCAACGATCCGGAGAAGATAGCTGATAATGTAATAGTAAAATTGAAAGAGAAGGTCGGAGACTTGCAAAAAGTGTGCTCAAGAATTGAAGAGCAAGAAGCAAAATGCGAAGAAAATTTCAAAAAAAACTGTTTGCAGATTGGTACGGCCTTTGTCAGGGAAGATGCAACTGAAGAAGAAAAATTGTATGCTGTCGCTTATTCGTGCCCCATAAACAAAGATTCCATTGTAAGTGCTTGCAAGA
>CAYOWR010000041.1:0-6777 GCA_964407725.1 uncultured Methanosarcinales archaeon | reverse complement strand
ACTTCAAGTTCCCCATAAAGGCAACTTTTTCATTTCATCGACGACAAATTCACAGGATTGATGTAAGCTGTTTCAGATTTGAAAAAGTGTAAAATCTTATCGTCGACAAATAAAAAATGCAAGCATAATAGTAACAAAAAGATTTTTAAATAAAGTCAATGTTCTAAATCAAAGACAAAATGGAAGTAAAAATTCTCGACGATAAGAAGAATAAGATCATTCTTGAAATTAAGGGAGTTGACCATACTCTATGCAATGCATTAAAGGCAGAACTTTGGAATGACAAGCACGTTAAAATCGCAACATACAGCATAAGGCACCCACAGATTAGTATACCCCAGGTTATAGTTGAGACTGATGGTGAAGTAAGCCCCAAGAATGCTTTGATAAATGCTGTTCAGCGGCTGCATAAGAACAATGAAAAGTTTAAAAAAGAATTTTCTGTTGCAATAAGGTAAATGTTCGCCTAATTTTTGTTTCGTGTCTGTTCGCTACGCTGACAACATTTCTTTGAGAAAAGTTCACGAAACTTTGTCTAATCTTTAATTTTATATAGGAAAACAATTCTAAAAGTCTACCAAAAAGCTTATAAAGTCATAGTGCCTAACCAATAATAGCTAAGAAAATTTTCATAAAATCAATAAAACAAATTAATCAATCCCTAACGACCTCTTTATGCATAGCGATGGAGGTAACCCATTAGTGTATGGTATTAGCAAAGAAAGAACTATGAGGGGCACCCATTCTACTCAGGAGAGTGCATGGGTCTCCTTTTGATATAATAAAGAGTTAATGAATACTATTGCTGGGTCTCGGATTGATTAAATTCAAACATGAAAATCAAATTTTGAAAATGGCCTTCTTCAGGATTAAGAAAATAAAAGGAAAAGAATATGCTTATTTAGTAGAGAATGAATGGAAGAAAAAAAGCAGCAGACAAAAGGTAAAAAACTATCTTGGCAGAGTTTATAGATTTGGATTAATAGAAAATATTGATTTCATGCAATTTATCAAAGTTGATGACTTTGACAAATATATTAATGAGAATAATACTAAAAAAATCATAAAAGACCTTGCAGAGTGGGAACTGCTCAGGTTTGGCATTGATAAGAATATTTTTTTGATTGACTTGGAAAATAAGAAAGTGCAAAAATCCGGAAAAAATATTGCTTTATTAATTAATGATGGGTTTATGTGCGGCCTAACTTTAAAGAATCTTTTGGAATTCAAGGCTGAAGATCAGGAAAGAGACGGATATAGGTTCGCAAGGGCTTTTGTAGAAGCTGGAATAAAAGTGCCGCAAGAGGTTTTCATAGGCCTTTTTGGAAAGCTATATAAAGAATTAACACAAATATAAGTTAAAATGTTAAAATTGCTGGGGTTACTTTTGATAGCTAGCAGCGTACTATCGTTAATTGCAGGTGCTGCTATGGGGCTTAAATTAGGCTCGGCCAATCAATTATCTGGAAATGTTGTAACCAATATAATAACACAGCCAAAAGTCGACATGGGTTTATTTGATTATGTAGAAGCTATTGTACTTTCTTATTCTATAATAAGCATGGTAATGGGGGTTATATTCTTGTTTAGAGTGTGAATAAAATAAGTTTTATCTACCACTCCTATGAGAATTCTTTGATGAACAACAAGGGAAACTAGTCATTCATCTTTTAAATTGTCAATCTATATATCTTCATGCATCAAGTTTGCCAAAGTTTTATAAGTATGTGATAGTTCTTTTACCCCATAATTATTATAAACGGATAAATACTGAACTTTTATTAAAAAAGCAAAATAGAGAAAATAATATACAAATCCAATTAGAAATCTTAAGAACAACAGTTAAGAAAGGTCAAGTAAAAATAGCTCAGGTACAAAACTTATTAAATTTACATGAAGCTTCTACTAGAAGAAGGATTAAAAAATCGATAAAAAATGGAATCGTCCTTAAAAAATCAAGGGGAATTTACGAAGTACTACAAAATACCTAAAAGTATCTCAATTATTTTAGACGGAAATCGTCGCTATGCCAAAAAGCTCGGCTTGCAGTCATTGAAAGGGCATGAGTTTGGGCTGAAGAAGCTCGAGAATTTGTTTAGATGGTGCCAGGAGCTTGGAGTAAAAGAATTGACGCTTTATACCTTCTCTACTGAGAACTTTAACAGGACAAAACGGGAGGTTGATTACCTGTTCAACTTGTTCAGGAACGAAGTCGAGAAGATAAACAAGGAAAAGGGCATATTTAAGGAAGGGATAAGGTTTAATTTTATCGGCAGGATTGACATGTTCCCAAAGGCTATGAAAAAATCCATGATTGGCATAATGGCGAAGACAAAAAAATATAACAAGTTCATAGTTAATTTTGCAATGGCTTACGGCGGAAGGCAGGAAATAACAGACGCTGTGAAGAAAATAGCGAAAGATGTGGAAAAAGGCAGGATAAAGCCGGAAAACATAAATGAAAGCCTAATAACAAAAAACCTTTACCTCAAAAGTGAGCCTGATATGGTTATAAGGCCTGGAGGGGAAATTAGGACATCAAACTTTCTAACTTGGCAATCGGTTTATAGCGAGTGGATTTTTGTGAAAAAACTTTGGCCAGAGTTCACCAAAAAGGACTTGATTAAGTGCATAGGTAAATTCCAGCAAAGGGAAAGAAGGTTTGGTGAGTAAAACAAAAACTATAAAAATAGGTTAATACCAAAAATTATTGTTTTGGATGTTAGATAAAATTCGATAAGGTGTTTTAATGGATGCTTATGAACAGTTTGATGAGAGCTTAAAAAGGGTTGCTGAGGCTTTCAAGAATATTGATAAAAAAGAGGTAATAAGGCTCATAAGCCATTTAGATGCAGATGGAATTAGTGCAGCTGCGCTAATGATAAAGCTGCTCAACAATGACAATAGGAAGTATTCTGTTTCTATAGTGCAGCAGTTGAACAAAGAATTCATCAAGCAGCTATCAACCGAATCTTATAATGTTTTTATCTTCACTGATATAGGCTCTGGAGTTATTAAAGACATTAATGAACTGCTTAAAGGAAAACAGATATTTGTTCTAGATCATCACAGTATAGAAACTGATGAAAGCAATCTTAGCAATGTTATTTTAGTAAATCCCCACATTCATGGTATTGATGGTGGCAAGGAGATTTCAGGAGCAGGCGTTGTCTTCAGGCTTGTATCCAAAGTTGATAAAGCTCTGGAAGATTTCGCGCATATAGCAATCATAGGTGCACTAGGGGATATGCAAGAAAAGAATGGCTTTTTAAGGTTAAATGATGAAATTTTGAAAATTGCTGTTGAAAAGAAAAAAATAAAAGTTGAAAGAGGCTTAAGGATTTTTGGCTCACAGACAAGACCTTTGCATAAAGTATTGGAATACTGCACTGATCCCTATATTCCTGGGGTTTCTGGCTCTGAATCAGGTGCAATACAATTTCTTCATCAGATTGGTATTGATCCTAAAAATGGGAATGGCTGGAAAAAGATAGTGCATTTGGATGAAAAAGATATGAAAAAGCTCGTTACAGGCATAATAATGAAAAGGCTAAATGAAACAAACCCGGATGATGTGCTAGGCAATGTTTATATACTGCCTCATGAGGAAGAAGAAAGCCCTACAAGAGATGCAAAAGAATTTGCCACATTGCTTAATGCCTGCGGCAGGCTTGGCAGAGCCTCGCTTGGAATAGGAACCTGCTTAGGCGATAAGAAAATAAAGCAGCAAGCAATAAGAAGCCTTGCAGATTATAAAAAGGAAATAGTGAATGCATTAAACTGGTATAATGAAAATAAGTTCAGCGACGACATATTCTGGGGCAACAGGTTTGTTATTATCAATGCGAAAAACAATGTAATGTCAACAATGATAGGAACTTTGGCATCCATTCTGTCAAAATCTAATTTAATGACAAACAACGCATTTATCCTGTCAATGGCCCAGGCTCTTGAGGGCAATACTAAAGTTTCTTTAAGAACAACAAATAACATTGAAGGGAAGCTTGATTTAAAGGCCGTAATTGAAGAAATCATTAAAGATGTTGGTAATTCAGAATCTGGCGGCCATCAAAACGCAGCTGGAGCTGTAATTCCAACAGAAAAAGAGCAAGAGTTCATAGAAGCTGCAAAAGAAATTCTTGGGAAGTATGCAATGGAAGAAAGGATAGGTTAAATAATAGTCCTTATCCCGTCAATCTTTTCTGCCACTTCCTGGCCTGTTTTAGTTAATGTAAGCAGTTTTAACCTGCCTTGCTTTTCAAAATTTATCAAGCCGGCTTTCTGCATTTCCTGAAGAATCTTTACGACATGAGAATAGGTGCAATCTACTGTTTTTGCGATTGAAGAGGCATAAATTTCGCTTTTGGCATTTTTTAATTCGACTAGCATCATTGCAGGCTTTTCTCTGAAGAAGACATTGAATATCTCTTTATTTTGCGTAGCCATTAAAACCCCCCTTGATATATGTACTTTAGAATATATTTTGCATTACATAGGTAGTATTTAAAGATTTCTATTTTGATTTTGAGAACTCAATTAACTTATACGAGAAAATCAATGATAAATAGCATTAACGAAAAATACAATAAACGAATTCAAAAATCCAATGGCAATAAATGCAATAAAAATATCCATTAACTATTTAAAAAATTCAAATGCCGGAAATCTTTGATTTCCGAGCACACTCGAAAATTGAAAATTTTCGATGAATCCTGGAACGACCTTACGCTGTAAAGGAAAAATAGGTAACCCGTAGTCGCTTACTTTTGCAAACAATAGAACTGTGAGGGCACCCATTATTGCTCATGGAAACGCATGGGTCTCTTATATTTTTGAAAATAAGTTATTAATATTATTGAGTCTAGTGTGGATTAAATAAAGCAGACTTTTATAATGAGTCAATTATTTTTGATTATTCCATTCCAGCTTTATTAGCACTATACTTTGCAGCTAAGTTAGTAACAGAATCAATTTGTTTTTGTATTTCTGCTTGGTTTTCTGAGCCATAATAAACCAATACTTTATCTAAATCCTGCATTATGTAATTTGAAAATTCATTATTTGGCTGGCCATTGACATAAAACCTTAGCTTTTTATTGTTTTCATTGCAGTAATTTTCTCCTTCATATAGAATGCAGTTATTGTTAATATCCATTCCCAATGACTTTAACAAATGCCCAACAGTCAAGCCTGTCGCGTGTATATGCACAACATCTCCAATTCCCTCCTCAAAATGGATAAAGCTTGTTGTCAGCTGATATTTTCTTTGCGAGAAATCTATCGCTTTGCCATTTATATAAACCTTGACATCTGCATGGATGTGGGTAGATTTTAAAGAGCCTATGCCGCTTAATAAATGCAGCTGGCTGTTTTCATTTGCAAGATTGTTTAATTGATTTACCAAGTTCCCTTTAGAGAGCCATTGCCATAAAAATAATATAAATAAAACCAGAATAACTGCATATAAGACCAGATTTTTCTTCGACATCTTTATTGTTGGCTTTGCTGAGGTTGAACAATCTGATTTGTTGTCAAGTCCTTATAAGAGCCTAAGACTGATGCTGTTCGGAAAACGTATGAGCCATCTTTTTCAACGCTAAAGAATTGCACTAGGCCTTCGCTTGAAGGATAGGCGTTCACTTCATCTGAAAGTATTATGGTTGGAATTTGAGTTATGTTATACTCTGCAATAAGCTCCTTTCCTTGAGCATCTTCAATGTCAATAGTTTCTTCCTCTTCAAGCTGCATTGCAAAAGTCTGCGGGCTTGTTAATATCTCCTTGTGCAGGCTTACATTATAGCATTCTGTACAGCTTTTGTCAGTTAGATATATTATATCAACAAGTCCTCTTAATGCATTAGTGGTAAGATTGAGATATGGCGGGCTTGCAGTTCTTAGGACAAAAGAGCCATCTTTTTCTATTGTGCCAATTTGAGGCCATACCTGCTGAACTACTTCATAAACTTCAGCATCTTTTGACATAATAATAGTTGGCGCAAAGTCAATATTGTATTTTTGGATAATATTTTTTCCTTCATCGCTACTAATTTCAACATTTCTTTCTTCAACAATTTTAACTCCAGCTCCTTTAATCTGGGCAACCAAAGAAGTCAATTGGCTGCATTTTTCACAAGTTGAATCCTTAAGATAGAATAATGTAACTCTGCCTTCTATTTTCCCTGTTTGAGCAATTGTATATGGTGGGTCAAGTTTTGTAAGCAATAAAAAGTTTTCTTTTCTTTCTAATCCTTGAATATTAATCTTGTCCACCTCTCCTGTTACAATAACAGTAGGAATTTTTTCAATTTTGTATTTACTTATAAGCTCTTTACCATCACTTGAATCAAATTCAAACATATCTTCTTTTGTTATTTCAACATTTGCATTTTTGACATGGCTGACAATAGTTGAGATGTCAAAGCAGTCATTGCACTTGGAATTTTTAATAACAGCAAGCCCTATCTTTGCCGGCTTCAGTTTTTCATTGGCTGCTTCTATGCTTTTTTTCATATTTTGGTTTATGCCGTAAGTTAGCATTATGTTTATTATTAAAATAATGCCCAGTAAAAGGACTAATCCATTAAAGAGATAGTATAAGTTGATTTTTTTAGCAGATTTATGAATGGTGTGCTCTTTATGCTCCTCTTTTTTTTCTTCCATTAGTCTCACAGCTTACAGCCAGTCAATGCTGCTAATTTGTCAAAAGACTGGACATTTTCATACCATTGGCCGTTTATAACCCAGGTAGGAGTTTTCTTGATGCCAGGCAATTCATTA
>CAYOWR010000040.1:613-6869 GCA_964407725.1 uncultured Methanosarcinales archaeon | reverse complement strand
ATTTTTTAAATGGCCACCTTTGCATAGGTCAAGGAACGATCCCTGGAGAGTTTCGGTAATTGTCCTGCCTTGCTTTGAGAACTCATCCGCCAATTCGAGTTTGTATGGATTCCACGAAAAATCTTTTTTAGCCTGCTTGATTGGCACTTCTTGAATTTGGACATCATCCCAGGTTTGCAGGATTTCCCGCATGACTTCCTCGATTTTTGGAAAGTCGTCTTCGGAAATTCTTGAGCCGCCCATGTCAAAATCCTGATAAAAACCATTCTCTATTGAAGGGCCGATGGCATTTTTTGCGTTTGGCCAAAGCTTAATGACTGCAGCAGCCAAAAGATGGGCAACAGAATGTCTCAAGCAATCTAAGCCCTCTTTGTCCTTCAAAGTAATTATGTATAAAGAGGAATCTTCATTGATTGGCACATCTAAATCTTTCAAAATGCCATTTATTTTAGCTGCAATTGCATCATCAGCAAGCTTTTTTCCTATATCTTTAACTATTTCTCTTGCAGTAACTCCTTTCTTGTAATCCTTTACGCTCCCATCGGGCAGTGTTATTTTGATGTGTGTCATTTGTTTTACTGATTTGATGTTTTTTTATATAGTTTTTGGTCAATCTTTCTTTAAGTACCTCTCCCATCAAGCCATTCTTGCGGAAAACTAACGCCTGTAAAGTTTAGTCTGAATAAAGCTGCTACGTCTAGTCCTGTAAAGTCTCTCTCCACATGTGTACAGCCATCTGGATTTGGTATCCTGACTTTAACGCCACTTTCAGCAGATTTTACTTCACCACCATATGCCAAAATATTTTCCAATAAACCATAATAAATTCTGCCTTCTTGATCAACAACTGCCACGTTCATGCCCCCATAAGGTTTCTGATTTCTCATCTCTGCGACAATCCCCATTAAATCGCCATTTCCAAGCAGGATTCGCTCTGAAGTGAATTGCACGTATGAGCCGCCTCTTAAATAATGCCCGCCGTTGGCAAGAAAATCTATACTTTCTTGCACTCTTGCGTCCGATTGATTTCCAGATGGATTTCCTTGCATTTTAATGACCTCCTAAATTAAATTTTTATGACAATAAAACAAAAAATGACCGAACCAATTTTCTCAACAAACCTCAGAACCAGCAGCTTCCTATAGGCTTACAAGGCCCAGGAAGAAACCCACGCTAAGATTTTTTGCGTTGAGAAACAATGAGCAGCTTTACGCTGTTATTGTAGTTGTAGAAGTAGTTAAAGTTGTGTTAGAAATTCTTTTTCCAGACGATACAACAAAAAATCCCATATAAACGGAAAAATGCTACTTATATATAAAACTTTCTGATAAAATAATAAAAACGCAACCTTTATAAATAATAATTCTAATAATTCTAAAATTATCATTATTTTCATTAAAAATATTGATTTTATTAATATGGATCCAAAATTCATAGGAAAGACAAAGCTGACTAAGCAGGGTCAAATTACTCTGCCTCATGAGGCAAGGCAAGACTTAAAAATAGACTCTAAATCTAGCGTTTACTGGTACGAATTTAATGGATTCCTGATATTAGTCAAGGACTTGGTGAATCCCAAGGATTTAATACAAAACATATTCAAAAAAAAGAAGTGATATGGTAGCATTACCCTTTTCGAGACCAATTGGATTGATAGCATTAATAGGAGTTGCAATTTTTATAATTCTGTACCTTAGAAGGCCAAAACCGCAAGACAAAGTTATCCCTTCCCTTATGTTTATAATGAAAGATGATAAGCGTTCAAAGCAATATTCTTTCCTGCAGAAATTAATGACAAATCTGTTATTCTTATTACAATTGCTAGCAATCTTGGGTTTGGCATTAGTTGCAGCTGCACCTTATGTAAAATTAAAATATGATGTTACATTGGAAAACACTGTAATAATTCTTGACGTAAGCGCTTCAATGCAAGCAGAGGAAAAAGGCGTATCAAGATTTGACAAAGCTATTGACGAAGCAAAAAAGGTTGTCAGCGGAAGAAACAGCATAATAATGGCTGAAAGCACGCCTCTTATTGTGCTGGAAAATGAGAACAGTGAAATTGCCTTGGATGTTTTGTCAAAGATAAGGCCAAGAGCGAGTACAACAAATTTAGGGGATTCATTGCTTCTTGCCAAAGATATTTTAGGAGACAGGCCAGGCAGGATTATTGTTTTCAGCGACTTTCTTGCAACTGAAGGGCCTGATATAGAAGTAGTGAGAACAACATTATCTTCGGAAGACAAAATAGTTGATTTTATTGATGTGTCAAATAATGCCAAAAATGTGGGCATTATAAGGCTTGAAGTGACAAAATATAACACCAAGGTTTACATAAAGAATTTTGAAAATGAAATGAAAGAAAAGACTATAAAAATAATGAAGGACAATAAGGTAATAACCCAAACAAAAGTCAAAATAGCCCCAAACTCTGTAGAAAATTTCATATTTGACACGCCTGCTGGAATTTCAAAAGTGGAACTTGAGCCAAAAGATGATTTGGAAGTTGATGACACTGCTTATATAGCAACTCCGCCAAAAATAAAAAATTCTGTTTTGCTCATAACAAATGAAAAATCCAGCAATTTGGAGCTTGCGCTTGAAGCTGCAAAGGACATCGACTTAAATGTAGTAAACCCGCCGGTACTAACTATAAACACTAGAAAAGAAAAGATAGATCCATACAAGCATGATGTTGTGGTTGTTTACAAAATCAACAATGTCAATAAAAGGGACGGGATTTTGCCAGGCACTTTTGATGATATTGAAAATTACGTTGAGAAAGGGGGCAATTTAATCATAGCAGCGCAAGACGATATTAGAGACATAAATATGAAAAACTTGCCTACAGTGGAGTTAAAAAGCAAGATAAACAAGCCCACAAAAGTCTGTGTTGAAACAATAAACCAGATCACAAAGCAGTTTGAAAAGGAAAGATGCTTCACAACAACAGCTTCTTATTTCGGCGCTGAGACGAAAAAAGCAGCAATAACATTCGCTTCCGCAGATGACAAAACCCCATTAATTGTTTATGGTGAAAGAAAAGCAGGCAGAATAGTTTATTATGGCATATTGGACGAAACCAGCGATTTCAAAACCTTGCCATCTTATCCAATATTCTGGAGCTTATTAATCAACTTTATGGTTGGAACAGAAGATATAAGGGATTTCAACTTCAAGACTGGAAAAATTGCAACGATAAATGAGCAGAATGTCAAAACTCCTTCATCAAGCCTGACAACATCAAAAGTTTTGATGGATGAAGTGGGAATTTATGAATTTGACAACAAGAAATTTGCAGTCAATCTTCTTGATGAAAAAGAGTCAAACATCGGGCTTTCTTCAAAGGTTGAAAATGAAAAAGAAAGGCAAAAATTGCTTGGAAGGGAAAGCAAAGAGCACGACTTTAACCTTGAATTCACAATCCTTGCTTTAGTGTTTTTGCTTATGCTGACCGAATTCATTTATATAAAATTCCAAGGTGAATTATAAGAGAATAAAACAATAACTAAAATACAATAAAAATAATCAATGTAATTAATAAAAATTTAAAAATAAACGAGAACGACCTCGCGCTGCAATGCAAAAAGGTGACCAGTTTTTGATTGATTACTGTATAAATAGGCGAGGCAAAATTAGTGGCAAAACAATTTTGCCGAGCACTATTATTTGCGACGAAGTCGCGGATTGAAAATTTAAAAATAATAAAATAAAACAATAAAATGGCATTTATAATACCGGATTATTCAAGCATTTACTGCGTATCAAAGTACTGCGTCAGGTATTCGTATATATTAATAGCTATAATTCCAATGCTTTTGTTCTTATTCTGGTTTACAAGAAAAACATTTGTGAAATTTGGCAACAGGCTTGAGCTTGAAGCTTACCTTAAATCAAAGAAAACAGATAGAAGAATAATCCTATTTTTGAGAAGCCTTGCTTTTTTCTTCCTGATGCTTGCAATCGCATCTCCATTTGTGCTGGAAAGCAAGACTGTCCAGGGAGATCCAAGGCTAACAATATTAGTTGACAACTCTAGCTCCATGGCGCTTTACAAGCCGGACATCGCTTATGATTTATATAAGAAACTGGAAGGAACTATTCCAGTAAATATAAGGACAATAGCAAATGGCGAGCACTCAACAATTGGAAATGGGATATTGAACAACATTGAAGGCAATGACAATGTAATGGTTGTAACAGATGGAGTAAACAACGAAGGAAAATTGCTGGGAGATATAATGCTCTTCGCAGCCGGCATAAACTCTTCTGTAAGCACTTTGCGAATGGAGTCAGTGAAGAATGATGTTGGCGTAACAATTGACGGCCCGCCAGAGCTCATAAAAGACACAGAAGGCGACTTTGTTGTGAAGGTTTCAGTTGTCGGAAAAAATAACCCATACACTCTGCAGATAGTTGAAGATGACTCAAAGCTTATAATGGAGGATCAAGCAAGTACTTCAAAGCAGTTTATGTTCTCAAGAAAGTTTAGGGAAGGCGAATATCACAAGCTTACTGCAAAGCTGTTAGATATTAAAGGCGAGGACTATTTTAAAAATAACAATGTTTACTACAAGAGCATTAAGATAGTGCCAAGGCCTAAGATATTGTATGTAACAGAGAAAAACTCTCCATTGGCAATTGAGCTTGACAAAATATATGAAGTTGACATAAAAAGCTCTTTGCCACCAGACTTGTCAAATTACATGGCTGTAATTTTTAACGATATTAAGGCATCAAAAATAAACCCTTACATGGATTCTTTGAGCGATTACGTCTCTGACGGCAACGGCTTATTATTTATAGGCGGCGAAAGCTCTTACGATAGGGGAGGCTATAAAGGAACTTTGCTTGAAACATTGCTGCCTGTAAAAATAGGAGCAAGCGAGGAGCAGAACAAAAGCGATATTAGCATTGTTGTTGTAATTGATATATCTCATGGAACTGAAGATTATGTTGCTTATGAAAAGGCTCTCGCCTTAAGTGTCATTGACAGCTTGAGCGAAAAAGCAAATGTTGGAGCAGTTGCATTTAACACAATTCCTTATCAGATTGCTGAAATAAAGCCTCTTAAGGAGCATAAAAAGGAGCTCAAGGAAAAAATATCAAGACTAAAGTTTGACGGCCAGTCCTATTTCAATCTTGGCATAGAAGGAGGCTATAGGCTATTGAGCTTGGTTGGAGGCAGCAAGAATATAATTTTTATAAGCGACGGAAAAACAACTTACCAGAAGCTGAGAGAGGACACATATGATGCTGTGAGGAGAGTCAATGCTCTTGGCACAAAAGTGTTTACAGTTGGTGTAGGCACAGACACTGATGAATTATCAACAGAAAACAATCAATTCTTGGCAAATATGGCAGCTTTAGGCGGAGGAATTTATTACAAAACAGATGCTTCTAACAGATTGAAAGTTGAGTTCGCTGACAAAGATGAAACAAAAGGCGAAGAGTTTTACAATACTTTGATACCTATTGATACAACTCATTTCATAACTCTTGGCTTGGACGATATATCTGCTACTGTTTCAGGCTATAATTATGCTGTGCCAAAGCCTTCGGCAAGAACTCTTGTTACAACGCAAAAAAATATCCCGATTTTGGTTGTGTGGAGATTTGGCCTTGGCAGAGTTGTTGCAATATCAACCGATGATGGCCTGAAATGGGCAGGTGATTTATTGAACAAGAAAAACTCAAAATTGATTAGCAGAAGCATAAACTGGGCAATAGGCGATTTAGGAAGAAAAAAATCTTATGATGTAACTATTCGGGATACAGTCTTGGGAAAGCCAACAAGTGTTAATGTGATAACAAAAGAGATGCCAAAAAGTGAGGGCCTTTCATTTGCAAAAATAGATACAAACTTATACTCTGCAATGTACAGTCCAAAAGATGCAGGCTTTAAGGAGGTATTGGATGCGACTTTTGCAGTCAATTATAATGATGAATATGCAAATCTCGGCATAAGTGATGAGTTCACAACGCTTGTTGAAAAGACCGGCGGCATGGTATTTGAGCCTGATGATACAAAAGGAATAATAGAATTTATCAGGACAAAATCGAAAAGAATAAAAATCGACTCAACTGATTACAGATGGCCGTTTGCTATTTTGGCAATGCTGTTATTTTTAGCTGAGATAGGAATAAGAAGATACAGGGAAAATATAAGGTAAATTAAATAAAAATAAATATTCATGATAAAAAATTCATTAAAATATAAATCCAATATAAAACAAATTTAATGAAAAAATAAATA
>CAYOWR010000040.1:0-603 GCA_964407725.1 uncultured Methanosarcinales archaeon | reverse complement strand
CAATATAACAACAGTAAAAATCAATAAGCTCAATAAAAAAGAAAATTCATAGTTTATTTTTTAAAAAATTAAAATTAAATTAATGCGTCATGAGGAAAACAAAAAAAAAAAAAAAAACATACAGTTTGCATCAACAAAAACATGAACTAAACTAAAATTGGAATTAAAAACTCAAAAAAATAAAAATCAATAAAAAATAGAAACGTAATAAACAAATAAAATATAAAAAATACAATAATAAGAACAATCAATAAAAATCCAATAACGGAAAAATTCATTAAAATAAATCCAATAAAATAATAAAAAATAAAAATAATTAACAAAAGAGGATTAAAATGGCAGTAATGAGAAAAGATGTTAATATTGGCTTGTTGCTTCTTATAGTTGCTGCATTGCTTATGTTCAGCGGCTTTACTGTTTATTACCAGACAACTTTCAAGAATGTGTCAAAAAGCTATGAGATAAAGCTGAAAGAGCTTGAAACCATCAGCCAGGAGCTTGAGTCCAAAAGAGGCCAGCTTAATGAAACAAGCGTCCAGCTTCAGCTGAGGAAGCAGAAAGAGGAAGACTTAAGCAAGAAATTTACTGATGTAAAAGACGAAA
>CAYOWR010000039.1:0-7192 GCA_964407725.1 uncultured Methanosarcinales archaeon | reverse complement strand
ACGCAAAAGTTACTGCTGGATCAACTTTGTTTGGCAAGTTATATTTACCATTAATAAGACCATTGGTAAGATATTCTGAATCTGATGATGGGTTTTATGGCTTAAACATTACAATAAACAAAAGTATAAGCAAAGGAAGATACAAAGTTCTTTATAAAGCAGAACAAGATAATCAATATGATGAATTTTCTATTTTAATAAATGTAGAGCCTGAGTTAAGAATAAACATTTCTCTGAATGAAGAGTACTTCAAAGGACAAAACTTGGAAATCGGCGGCTTTATTCGCGATTTTAATGGGGATCCTCAAAAAGAGGTTAATGTAACAATTTCTGCGTCTTATGAGGACGGATTGATTTTCGAAAAGAAAGTATCTACAGACAAAAATGGTTTTTTCGGAGATATTTTCCCAATAAGCTTTGGAGAGCCAGATGGTGTTTGGGATATTAGGATAACAGCGACAGACAAGGATGGCAATGAAGGGGTTGCAGATCTGATAACAAATATCTCAACACCAAAAGGGGTTGCCTATTACACCGTTATATTCCTTAGCCCTCTTGCAGATGGAGAGTTTAAAAGAGGAAACACAGTTCCCGTAACAGTTGAAGTGAAAGATGCAGAAAATCCTGTAGAAAATGCAATTGTCGATTTTAAAACTCCATCAGCACAGAAAATTAGTCTTAATGAAGTTAGTCCGGGAACTTACACAGCAGAATATAAGATAAGTCCTGAGGATCCAATTGGAAAATGGTATATCGGAGTGCAGGCAGTGAAATCAGAGAGAGGCGTTACAAGGGCAGGAGGCACAAAAATACAGGTCAATATCAAGCCTGCATTAATGAACCTTGTGCTTTTAAGCCCGACAAGCACCAGGTTTTTTGCAGGTATAAAAGATGAGTTTAAGATTTCGTTAAGCTATGCAGATGGTACAATGGCAGAAAATGCGGATGTTTTTGCAAACATAGGCAATGAAACGATCAGGCTTACAGAAACAAAGCCAGGAATTTATTCATCCGACTACCTTTTCACCCAAAAGGATGTAGGCACTAATTTCTTGCAGGTAGTTGCATCTGATGTATATAAAAATCCTGCAACTATGCCTCAAAAAGCAATTAGAGTTGATGCAATTGGTGAATACGAGTTAAAATTGAGGCTGTTCTATTACAATATTCTGGCAAGATTCTGGTATTTATGGGTTTTAGCAATTTTCTTGATAGCAATTGCAATAAGCCCCTTAGTGAATCGTGCATACTTAAAAGCAAGTATGAAGAAAACAACAGAAGATGAAAAGAGAGTTATAGACATGGAAAAGGATACGCAGCTAAGGTATTTCAAGGAACATTCAATTAAAAGGGCTGATTACGATAAGTTAATGTACAAGTACCGGGAGCAAGCTTCCAGTTTGAAAGAGAAGAAGCTGAGGCTGGAGAGGAAAATCGGACGATAGTTATTTTGCCATTGCAAGAACTTATTATCTTTTAAACTTCCCCAAATACGGTTTCTTTTGGGTAAACAGTAATGCCTTTTCCGCTTTCTATTTTAAAAGGCACAATCTTTTTGCTGATTTCCACACCGCGCATTTTCACAACCTCTATCGCAGATATGCGTGAGTCGCTTCTCTTGATATCATAGAGCAGAATAATTCCATCAGCTAAAAATTCTTCTTCACCGCTTTTTGAGTACTTTGCTGGCGCCTGCTCTGTCTCTGATATAAGCAATGTTGTTACATCAATCTGTTCCAGATAGCGGAACAGCTGCTCAATAAAGATTCTATAGCTCTCCTGCTGAAGAGAAAAAGCAGCATTTACTGCGCTTACAGAGTCGAATATTATCCTATCGGGCTTGAAATCCTGCGGGATTATATCTAAAAATTCATTTAGGTCAATAAGAAGCTCGCCTTTGGCTCTTTCAAGCATTGCCTCTATGCTTCCAGTAAGCAGAAAAGGGTCTTTGCGTACAATTCTCAAATTGTTGCTTTTTTCCAGTGCATTCCAGTCCCATCCAAAATCATCTATATGCTGCTTTAATTTTTCCTCGGATTCCTCAAAGCTTAGGTAAAGGCATTTTTCCCCGTGGGCAGCAGCATTTGCTGCCGTCTGCAGGCAAAAAATTGTCTTGCCGGAGCCAGGGCCGCCTGCAACAAGAACAGACGAGCCTTTTGGAATGCCCTCTTTTATAAGCTCGTCAAGACCGTCAATATAAGTTTTGATAAAACCGCGCTTGCTTGCAGACTTTCTGTATGTTATAGATTGATTTACTTCTCTTGCCTCATCAAAAATTTTATAAATATTCTCAACATTTTTGCCCGGCCCAGTTTTCTTTAATTCAATTTTATTTCCGCTTCTCAGCTCTTTTTTTCTTTTATTCTCCAATTTTCTTTTTTCCTTTTCTATTTTATTGGTGTCCTCTGTTATATTCTGGCTCGGTTCTTGTCTTTTTATCTCTTGGGCGGTTTCTTCTGCTTTGCTGACATGTTCTTCCGTCACTTTTATGACCCTATCGCATAATTGTGCAATCTCGGCCATTACCACTTTGTTAGTTTCGTCCTCTAAAGAAAATAATATTCCGCTGATTTCCTTTAGCCTCATTTTTGTCAAAAGGTTATGAATGAATATTGTAAATATATTTGGATTGTTGTGAATAAGCATGGTTGTTATGGTGTCAATTAAAATAAGCTTGTTCCCTTTTATCCTATCAGCGCATTCATTTATGCAGATTGAGATATTTGTTAAATCGGTTATATTGTTGATAAAAACAACGTTATCAAACTTTCCAGCGTCTAAACCCAGATTTTTGCAAACACAGTCTAATATGAATATCTTCCCTATGTCAATGTTATTCTCCTTGCAGCGGGAAATTAGGTTTGGATAAGGTATGTTCGCTGATAATATAATGCAAGTATACCCAATATCTGTTAAAATTTTCAATGCGTCTATACTCATCCCTAAAACATTTTCAGAAGGTGTTTCTAACAGCACAATTTTGCCTTTAGGAAGATTATTAAATTCCTTTTCGAGTATTTTTATGTTTAACATTTAAGTTTATACCGTTAATGTTGGGCACTAAGGGAATTCCCATTAATTTTTTCTTTCTTGGAAATCTTTTTAAGTAAAGCTCATCATACAGATATTTTTTGTAGATTCCAACATTAACCACTTTTGTTTTTAGCCCTTTTTCCCTTAGCACAGCTTCCAATAACTTTTTATTAACAGGATGGTAACTTGTTATTGCTATTATATCCGGCTTTATCTCTAGTATCTTATCCAAGGCATTTTTAATGCTGCCTAAAATTACTTTATCTGCTATTCCTAGGTCTTCTACCAGTTTTTTTCTTTCCAACTCCGGTAAATTGTATTTTCTTGGAAATTTCCATTCTGATTTGTCCCTTGCTATATGCGCAATTAGATAATCGCCTAAGCCTTTTGCTCCCTTGAGATAATGGATATGCCCAGAATGCACGCTATCAAAAGCGCCAAACGCCATCACCACTTTTTTCTTTGCCGTTTACATCACCTTTACAGCCTTATCGGCATTTAAAGCTATATCTGCAATAAATTTCTTCTGCGCAAGGTCATACATTAATCTCAATTGTCTTGTCTGCATGCGCAACAACATCCTGAATAAATTTTTTATCCGAAAGGTCTTTTGCCACATTTAATATGAGCACAATGCCTTTTCTGTCTTTTACCTGTCTCATCAAAAAGTCAGAGAATCTAAGTATTTCAGATATCGGCTTATGCAAAGCAAATGTAGTCAGTGAGTCTATGAATATGAACTTCTTGCCTTTCATCGTTTCAAGTGAGGTGTATATTGCCTTCACCAGCTCATCAACATCCAATTCCGAAGAAATATGCACACACCCTTTGCATTTTTCTTGTGATTCTTTTGATACAGCAGATGCAACATCTATGAAGACTATCTTGTTAATGTCAATGCCTTGTTTTTCAAGCAGGGAAGAAATATTTTTGGACGGCCTTTGAATGCTTACATACACGCCGCTCAAACCTTTTTTCTGCAATTTTTTAATTGTTTTAATATTTGCTTCCAAATATGATTTGGCGTCTAGTTCAAGCATTATGCTCTTTCCTTTCCCTGTTTTAAAGAATTCATTAAGGGCTGATTCTATTTGTTCCATGACGAAACCTATTTTTTGAATATTTGTCCGATTTTTATACCCTCTTTCCCAATTTCAAACTCCCAGATATTTTTATCGTGTTCAGAGCCACGCATCTTCAATATAGTCATCAATTTCGCCACGCTTTGTTTTCTCTCCACGTATCTCAACAAAATTATCGCATCAGTAATTGAGCTCAAACGCAATTCACTCGATGGTCCGCTCCCAAGCAATTGCCCAAACTCTGCGCCAAATGTATCCTCTGACAAATAAGTTAGCATGGATGTTGCACCCTTTGTTTTCATAAAGTCTGAAAACTGAATTAAAAATTCACGCACCTTGTTTTTATTTAGTGTCGCTGTTTCAAGAGAAGATACAGAATCAAAAGCTACTCTTTTGACACCTATTTTATTTACAACATTTATAATTTGATAAAGAAATTTGTCAGGGTTTACATCAATCAAAGGAGCAGTAATAAAAATAAGGCTGCCGCTTTTTTCATACTTTTCCAAGTCCCAGCCATGCGAAAGCGCAGTTTTTTTAATTTGGTTCTGAGATTCTTCCAAAACAACAAAAAGCCCGTTCTCTCCATTTTCCAGCCCTGCCATCAAAAACTGCAACGCCCAAGTGCTTTTTCCTGAACCAGTATTTCCGGCAACCAAAATAACATGGCCCTGAGGAAATCCGCCACCGCAGAGACCATCGAATTTTTCTATTCCACTAGTTAGTCTATCCTTAAATTCTGTTGTTGCGACACGTCTATCTATCGGGATTTTTGGATAAAGTAAGATGCCTGATGAATTAATATCAAAAATAACTGCTCCTGATCTGAAATCGATGCCGCGCATTTTAATGACCTGCAAAGTTCTTATAATTTGGTTTTCACCGATAAGAGTGCTTAATGATATAACGCCGTCCGGAACCAGCTCTTCTACACCATAGACGGAGTATTTGTCTTGTTCAGTAACTTTGCTTATTAAAATTGCTGTGCACCCAAGCGTTGCAAGAACTTTCTTCAGTTCAAACATAAAATGAGTTATTTTTGCTTTGTCATTCAGCGCGTACAGGACTGCGGTTATAGAATCGATAACAAGCCGTTTAGCATTATTTTCTTTAACCTGTTTTTCTATATAGCGCAGAATATCATGCGGATCAATCTTCCCATAGTCTAAAACTTCCTTAAGATCAAACAGCCTCAAATTTTCTTGTTCTATTGCTTTTCTGTCGTAAAATTCCATTGATTCTAAATTTCGCACAGCCATAAAAAGAGGCTCTGTCATAGAAATATAAATTCCATTCTCTCCTTGTTTTACGCCATCAAACAGCCATTGAAATGATAATAGGGTTTTGCCTGTTCCTGATGTTCCTGCGAGAAGTGTTAAAGTATGATTAGGAATACCGCCATTTAGAACTTCATCTAGTCCAGGAATGCCTGTCTTTTGCTGAAGCGCTGCACTTGATGATTTTTGAGAGTGCCCCCCCCCAAATCTGACTTTGTTTTTGGAATTGCTATCACCTTTTTTTGATTAAATAATATATTTAATGCCTGAAGTTAACTATTGTTAATGGGGGTATTTAAATGTTTTGGGATGATCTTTTTTTGTAGTATCTCGTAATTATTTCCCTTCGAGCTATTAATTTATTCCTTGTTTATAAACATGAAAACTTTTTTTTGCCTCTTTGTCTATAGTTAAAACTAAAACTTAGCTTTCTCCCTTTCGTCTAATCCTGCGACTACGCACTACAAGTAATGCGTACTGGTAAAATAACGAGAAATGCTAATCCCTCTAATGGAGTTCCAACTACAAACTTAAAAGAATCTAATATCACATAAACAAAAAAGAAAATCCCCCAGACTATTAAAAATATCAAAATTTCAAATACCAACTATAAATTTTATTCGTATGATTCATCTTTCATACTTCTTTTATTCTTTTAAAATATTTTAAACGCAGTTTTATTTCAATTCTTCTTCGGCACTTTTTGCGAATTATCTTCAATAAGTCCTATCATGATGATCCAAAGAAATAACCCTGACAACATTTCCTTCTATAGTATAAATCAGCACAAAGCTTCCAAAATGAAGTCTTCTAAAGCCTGCCAAGACATTCTTTAAAGGCTTGTAATGCTCTGGATTTTCAATGATTTCGATAAGCTTCTTTTGTATTTGCTCAAACACAACTTTATCTTTTTTCTTCAGCTTTTTTATTGATTTCTCAAACTCTGTGCTGAACTCTATAGAATAAGCCATCTTACAGCTCTTTAATATATTTCACAGCCTCCTTTTGGCTGAATTTTTTTACTCCGATACCTTTGGACATCCTTTCATCTATTTGCTTGTACCTTTGAATATTCTGAAGCATCACTTTATCCCTTACCAAATCCAAAATGAATTCCTGCACATTTTTGTAACCAAATTGCTCAGAATACTCTTTAGAGGCTTGTAGGAGATTTTCTGGTATTGTAAGGCTTATTTGTTTTAGTCCCATAGTTTCACCTTGTATTTATATATACATAAAAATACTTATAAGTATTTAAGTCTTTCGGTAGCGGGATATAATTTCAGAAATAATAAATATTAAATCCTATTTTTTCTTCGGCACTTTTTCCCAGTCTTCCAGGAATTTCTTAATCCCAACATCAGTAAGAGAATGCTTAAAGAGTTGCTCAAAAACAGAATAAGGCACTGTTGCAATGTCTGCTCCGATTTTGGCTGCTTCAAAAACATGAATAGGGTTTCTGACAGAAGCTACTAATATCTGTGTTGTGAATTTGTAGTTTGTGTAAATCAATTTTATATCCTTGATTAGATTCATTCCGACTTCTCCAATATCATCCAATCTGCCGACAAACGGGCTGACCATAAAAGCTCCAGATTTTGCTGCAAGCAATGCCTGGTTTGCAGAGAAACATAAAGTAACATTTACTTTTATTCCTTTCTTCGTCAGCCTTTGGCATGCTTTCATGCCTTCAACTGTCATTGGAACTTTGACAACAATATTTTTCGCTATTTTGGAAAAAGCAATTCCTTCCTTTACCATGCCTTCTGCATCCAAAGAAACTGTTTCAGCGCTTACAGG
>CAYOWR010000038.1:0-7340 GCA_964407725.1 uncultured Methanosarcinales archaeon | reverse complement strand
AATATGCCAAAAGGGCTGAGTTGGGGCTGACTATTTTATTTGTATAGTTCTTTTGGGACATTAAATTCTTTATCAGAAAATACTATTTCTTCACATTGAGATATAGCTTTCTTGCAGAGATTTGTCATTTCTTCATATCTCTCACTTATTTTTTCATTTTTGATGGCTGAACTGTACCGTGATTCTTCGCGTTCGTCTACTTCAGATTTCTCACCTTTTTCGCTATAAACGGTTATTCTTTTGATAAATTCGCCATCATATTCAATGAGACCCCTATTCTGAATATGTTTCAGAAATAACGCAGTGTACTTTTGGCTTCTTGTTTCAATGCCAAATTTAGCCAGTATAGCCAATGCACAATAGTAAAGTGTGTAAAACCATTCTTCTGCAATTTTATAATCGATTCCTTTTTGTTTGTAGATCTCGCATAATTCCAGCTCCATTTTAGCTTTTTGAATGTACTCTTCAGCAACTTTATTGTTAGGCTTGCCTAATAAAAGTCCTTTATGCTTCTTGCCTTTTTTCTCATCTTTCTCTGCTGTCCTAAAACATTCTCTTAGGCTTTTTTCGAGCTCTTTTGTTCTCATTCTTGTAATCCCCTTATAAATTTAATGAAGTTATCCTGGCCGTACAGTATTACCCCTTTTTTAACTGCATCTAAATATACCTTATTTGGTTTTTTTAATTCTTGTCTAAATTCGATTTCCGTTAAATCAATAATATGAATTTTTTTAAGCTGTGTTTGCTGCACCTTTATCACTGTCTCTTCTGCCGCTTTAAAGTTTTTTTTATTTACAATTGCCAAGACATCTATATCATTCGCTTCTTTCGGGTTATTCAATATGCTGCCAAAAAGTATTAGAAAGTTTACATTATTTTCAAGCTCCGCAAAATTAACCCTCCACCTTTGTTGCTGTAAGGATTCCTTCGTTAATAGCAATGAGAGTGTTTTTTCTATGATGGGGTTAGGCCAATTTAGTTTTATAGTGGCTGTGCTGGTTTTAGTGTCTCCCACATATTCTAAATTAATCAGCTTATTTTCTGCTAATTTATTTAATGTTTTCCAAATTCCCTGCCTTGTTAGTTTAAGGGCTTTAGCTACAGATGTAGCGGTATGGATTGCAAAAGGCTCTTTTAGCAATATAACCAATACCCTGTCCTCTGTATGATTGCCTGTCTTCATTTGGTTGATAGTTATCAACCAGTAGTTGATAGTATTATTTAAATGTTTCTATTCTTAATTAATAGCAATAGCTAAGCTACCAATTTTAATTGCAGAGGTTCAAACTTTTGCGCTCCAGGATACACTCCAGACTATAATTGTGGTGCTACTTATCTAGAGCTAGGATTATATTCTTGCGATGGAACTTGTACATCTTTAGCTGCTTATTCAAGCTATGTTTTTTGATTACCATTTTAATATTTTCATCTCTTTTTCCAAATCTTCCACCGAATAGCTTGATTTATAGCCTTGTTCTACTAAGTACTTTTCCATTTCCCATAGTGTCAAACCTGATTGATGAGCAGCTTCTGAAAGCGTTATATTTCCCTTGGAGTACTCTTGTAAAGCTTTTCTTTTTATCATATCTTTATAGCCCATCATCACTAACTTTCTTATGACAGTGCTTCTATCTTCCATGTCTTCCTTGCTTAATTTTTCTATCTTTTTAAGAATCTCTTTAGGAAGCCTTATGCCTATTGCTTGTGCCATTTTAATCCCTCCATAAGCATCTTGTCTATTACAGCATTGCTAAACCAACCTATATTTCTGAGTTCAGACAAGCTTTTTTCAAACTTTTCCCTATCCACTAATTTTTCCTTGTGCAGTTTTAGTACTATAGCTGGGGTTCCTATAACCTGCACACTCATTAAAATGCTTTTTTTCCTTACGTTGTCGTCATCTGTAGCAAGATAATCTGCTTCCTCTTCCCAATATAACGCAACTGCCTCTGCTTCGCCACCCTGTATGTTAAACTCATTTGCTTTTTCTATTAGTCCTTTGTTTCGAACATGTTTGACAGTTATTTTATTTTCCTTGATTAAGTCCATAAGTATTTTAATATCAACATAGCCTTTTTCTCTGCCTAATAAAATCTCTTCATAGACCATTTGCGGAATTACAACACTTTTGAAATATTCACAACTGTTTTTCAGCAGCGTTATTTTTGCTAAATGTATCACAACCATAGCATCCTTTATTATCATGTACCATATTGTGCACATTGTTATATATAAATCTTTGCATTGCAATAAACAACTTAGCAGAATTATAGACTTGGCTGCTTTTTCTATCACTACTTTTTAGTTACTAGAAAATCGAAAGATTTAAAAAGAGCATAAATTTGTGGTTATATTATGGATTTATCAAGATTAATTAGAGCAGTTGATATTATAGAAGCAAGAGATGTTGCGCAGAATGCTCTAAACAGATGGCATATTATGTCTAGCAGAGCTTATACAGCTCAGTTAGATTCGCTTGATAGAAAATTAAGAAGATATCCAAGTTTAAGGGGAGATGTACGATTTCTAGAAAAAGAGCCAGAGGTTATGGATCGTGTTAGAGCAATAAGAGATGCTCAATATTTTTCTCACAGTGCTTCTGAACGTATCACAAACATGAATGCTTTGGCTTCTGCCGGGCTTTTATGTGAAACTGCGCAACAACTAAATGCAGGATACCCATTAGCTGGACTTCTTGGAGCTCATGGTTATAGAGATAAAATTCAGAGAAGAAATTTTGTTCAAGCTGCTGTGTTATTGGGAGTAGCAGGAGGTGGCTTAGCACTAGCCGCTTGTGGAGGTGGTAGCAAAGGCAGCCCAATTAGTCCCACAGATTATGTTGAGATTATCAATGCACCTTTGGAAGGATTAATCACGAAATTATTAACCAAAAGAAAAATGCAAATTCAAGGCGGTCCAACTGTTGATATTAGAGACGGAAGGTACTCAATATCTAAAGATTTGAAACTCATGCCTGGGAATTATGTTGTTGTCATAAGTCCAGAAGGCAATCCTCAATTTTATGAAAGGCAAACCACTGCAAAATTCACAACATCTGCTGCGTCTGTTGTCTTAGGAGACATAATCGGAAAAGACTCCCAAGGCAGAGATGTAATAAAAGAAGTTCCTCTTGATGTGATTGAAACAGATAATATTTCGGGATACAGGCTTGCAGATTATGCGTATCTTTCAATTAGAGACCGCGAAGGAGCGTCTGTAAGATGGCTTAGAGCTCCTGGGTTTTTAGTGTATGATAATAGCCTTTGGCAAAGAACAGATAGCGGTTTAATGCCGGCCGAAGGAGTTCCACCTCAAGGCTCGTTTGATGGTTTGCTTTCTGTGCTTGCAGACGAAGTCAATCCTCTTGTTGCAAACGCATTTAGTAGAGGTTACTCTGTTATAAGAGAAAGCGAAACCCCAAATATGCCAAATCCTAGAACATTAATAGAAAATTCAAATTCAAATCCGAGTTATAACATTATTTATTTGTTGGTTGTAAATCAATACCCAGGTGTCTTGGTAGCAATTGCTGACGATCACATACTAAATGGTGAAATGAGATTTGCAAGCGCATTCGGTGATGTAAATCGAAGAGCATTTGATAGTAGACCAGTTGGTGGCATAGAAACAGCCAGAATGTTAGGCTACGACAACAAAAAAGGTGGATTAGTAACTACTGAGCTAAGTGGTAGAACATCTGATTTAACAAGAAACTATGTCGCGCCAATATTCTGGAATAGAAAAGTTGGACATCAGACTCCCGATAGGCAGGCTTAATTATTTTTAATTTTTATTGTACTACAAATTCCAAAACCAAAAACTTTATATACATTTATCCAAATAATTCTTAAAAACAAAGATAAGATCAAAAGAGGTGTTATTTTGAAAAATATTTTTAAGTATTTTTTAATTCTTGTACTTTCTCTTGGAATCTTTTTTGTATTTCCTCAAGCAACTTATAGCCAAGGATATTGCATGTGCAGGGGCGGTTTGGTTAATCTTCCTGAAAAGTGCAATGGCGTAAATCTATGCTCTAGCGGTTACTATCCGGAATATGATTGCGATGCTGCTTATCTCGAGCCAGGTTTATATAGTTGTGATCAGGCTACTGGATGTGTTTGTCTTCTTAGGTCAGGAGGTTGTCCTGGCGAAGGTGGTTCTTGCAATACAAATGGTGATTGTTGTGATAGCAATTATCCAGATTGTACTAGTGGGCGTTGTTGTCCTCAAGATGAAGTTTGGGACTCCAATATCGGCCAATGCGCTCCTATTCAGACTTGCATTTGTACGCCAGGTGTAACTACAATTTCTTGTGGCAAATGTGGTGAACAAGTTTGCGCAGCTGATTGTTTATCATACGAACCTTGCCAAAATCAAGGCACTTGCTCTCCTGGCCAGACTCAAACATGCTCTGGAAGCTACACTCAGACATGCCAAACAGACTGCACTTGGAGTTCCTGCTCTTGCGGCAATAACGTGTGCGATCCTGGTGAAGGCTGCGGAAGTTGCACTGTTGATTGCGGGCCTTGCCCAAATTGCGGCAATGACCAAATAGATTCTGGCGAATTATGTGATGGAACTGATTTAAATGGCAAAGATTGCACAACTTTTGGATATTCAAGCGGTAGTTTAGATTGCAAAAATGACTGCACAGGATTTGACACTTCTGGGTGCAGCAGCGGACCTGGTGGAGGTAATGGTGGCGGAGGAGGCAGCAAGCAAATTTGCGTAGACAATGCATTTGTGGGAAAAGGAAATACTGGTAACAGACCATGGAACACAAGATGGGACGGCAAAACAACACTTCCATCAAAGCTGACATTAGCGGCAGGACAAAGATATAATTTTAGTTTCACCATGCTTAACAGAAATTATAATATATTGGGAAATACAACTTGGTTTGCTGGAGATTATAGATTTGTTTCCTTATCAGAAAAATTTAATGCAACGTGCAAGACAGATGCAGGAACAAAAAAAGGATATTGTGATATATCAGGCAGGATAATGCCTGGAACAGACTGGCTGGGCCATCTTATAAGCTTTGGGGGCAAAGTGAACATAACAGCTCCAAACGAGACAGGAACTTATACATTCCAGATGAGAATGGTTCATCGTGCAAACGAGCCCTACAGAGTTCCTGTTCTGGGATCAGATCCGGTTAAATTTAAAACCTGCGCAGCCCCCACCTCAGACACCCAATTTGGAGAAACATTAACATCAACAGTTACTGTTGTTCCTGTCAACAATCCAAAAGGATTTCATGTTAATGCAGACTGCAAGCAAAGCGTTGGGTGGTCATGCGATGCTGATGACTACACCAGCCCATTGACAGCATATTTCTACAAAGATGGGCCTGTAGGAACAGGAGCATTCATAGGCGGAATACTTGCAAATAATGCAAGCGATTCTTCTGTAAGCAGCCAATGCGGTGATAATGCAAACCATAACTTTACTTTCCCCACTCCATCTTCCTTAATCGACACAAGCACCCATACAATTTATGCATATTCAAACAACACAGGCTCTGGCTCGGATGTCTTATTGGCAGGCTCGCCAAAAACAATCGGGCCTTGCTGCACTAACATAACAAGGGATTGCAAAATAATTACTTTTCAGCAATTCAAAGCCATACATAAAAGATACTACAAATTCAAGGACAGGTATGATTCATCATACGTTGAAGCATTAAGAAACCAAACCACAGGTGACTTGGATATTGGAGATGGAGTATTTTATGCATGCCAGCCAAAAGCAACAGACATTGGCTGTTGCACCAACACAAGCACTTGCGTTTTCAGAGGAAGATGCTATGCAGACAAGGAAGTAGCTGGTGACATTGATGTGGATAAAATAAAAGAAAGGTGCTTTGCCCAAAGCCCAGGCCAATGGATTGACGATTTTGAAACAAATTGCACAAATGGTGAAGATGATGATTTTGACGGCTATAGAGACTGCGAAGATACTGATTGCGCCGGCTCGGTAAATGGGACCGTAATTAATCAGGACAGTCAGCCAATTTCATCAGCGGACATGCAGCTGAAGAATGACCTAGAACCATTAACTTCAACAACGACAAACAGCCAAGGAATTTATTCATTTCCGGCTGTGGCCTGCGGCAATAACAACATTCTTGCCTCCCATACAGAATATGCGCCTCAGATAAAAAGCGTGAATTTGCAGCCAAGAGAAGACACTTTTGTGAATTTCACTTTGGTAACAGGAACCTCATGCGAGCAGGATTGCACATTTGCATACGACAATATAGTGCATGAGTCCTGCGATGGCAAAAATGGCTGTACTTTCTATGATGACACAGCAAAAAATGCTTGCGATAATGCGCAGCCTGGCTGGACAAGGGATTATAATGCAAGCCATTATGTGGTATGCGCACCTGGTGTACCGCAGCCAAAAATAGAAATCAAAGCAAGCCTAAGCTGCTCAAGCGGCACTTTGGTTAAGATTACAAGAATTGTATTATACAACGGCAAGCCAGTAAGATTAGTTGTTGCAACCTGTGGATAGATTTTAAATGAAAAAGCCAAATTATAAAATTGATGAAATTGTATTGGTGTTTATTGTTGTTGTGATAGTGATGATAGTCAGCGTCTACGACCAAAACAAGTCCAAAACTTTTGAAGCAGAAAAAATAACAAGCTTATTGCTCGACGAGCATGTATTTAGTATAGCAAATAACGGCGTTGTTGACAAAAATAAGCTGCAGGAAATTCAGAATATGGATTACGAGGAATTTAAAAATAATTTGAATGCCAAAAAAGATTTCTGCGTTTATATTGAGGATGATAAAGGCAATATTATACTGGCAAAAGGCTCTTCAAAAATGACTGAAGACGGAGTGCCATGCCAGGAATAAAATTTTCTTGGTGATTAACATTAATAAAAAAGCACAGACATGGTCTGTAGATATTATGCTAGGCTTACTTATTTTTGTTGGTGCATTTTTTATTTTTTACGCTGTCTTATACCAGAATCCGAACACAGAAGTCAAGAATCTAAAGGAAGAGGCCTCAACTGTCATAAAGCAGGTTTCCGCCGATAACTCGCAGCTTAGAATAGTGGACGGCAATGAGATAAACTTAAGCAGGGCTGGTGAATTGAAAAATCTAAGTTATGAGGAGTTAAAAAAAATGTTAAGGGTGGAAAATGATGTCTGCATTTACATTGAAGATGAAGATGGCAATATTATCTTGATAAATGACAGTTACAGGGCAATTGGCAGCCCTGATATAAACGTTACAGGCGTTCCATGCAGCCAGAAATAGAAAAGATTATATTCAAATAGGCATAACCACTATTGAAGGGGGGTGAAAAAGCTTTTTGAG
>CAYOWR010000037.1:0-7527 GCA_964407725.1 uncultured Methanosarcinales archaeon | reverse complement strand
ATTTCAGCCTTGATTGCCGGCTTTACATTAAATTTTTTTTCAACTAAAGATCTATTTGTAGGATTTGCTATATTATTCTCAATTGCTTTTCTCGGCAGGACTATCTCTGCTGTTTTCAAATCCATGATGATGAATCCGCCGCATGACTTAGCCCATGCAGAGAAATTCTCAATAATAGACTTTGTCAAAAGAATGGACAAAACCAATTACGGGCATTTTGTGATTTATATCTCTTTATTCAAGTTGGCAACGTATATTGCAGCTCCTTTTTTTGCTGTTTACTTGCTAAGAGACCTGAAATTCACTTATCTGCAATTTACATTTATAGCGGCATCAGAGTTGATTGCAAGCTTTGTCGCAATGGGAATTTGGGGCAAGCTTATTGATGAAAAGGGAACAAAATTTGCGCTATACATCGGAGGAATGCTTACTCCGTTAATTCCAATGCTATGGCTTTTCTCAGGGAATTTTTATTATTTAATGATTGTTGAGGCATTTTCTGGAATTGCATGGGCTGGCTTCAATTTAAGCGCCTCAAATTTTATTTTTGATGCTGTAAAGCCAGAAAATAGAGTGAGATGCATTGCATACCATAAGTTTTTTGAGAGCATCTCAATATTCATCGGCGCTGCTTTAGGCGGTTTATTAATCAGCCATCTGCCTTCATGGATTTTTATCTCAGGCATTTTGATTGCATTCTTGGTCTCAGGAGTTTTAAGATTGATTATTTCGCTAATACTTTTGCCAACATTGAAAGAAGCAAGGCTAATAGAACTCGACGTAGGACATTCATTCTTCAAAAGATACTTGACAATAAGGCCAAGCGAAGGAATTGTTTTTGAGGTTATAGGAAAGTACCATAAAGTCAAGGAAAAAATTCAAGAAACGCATGATTACATTAAGAAAGCTGCAAAGTTAAAAATGATTGACAAAAAAGAAGTTCAGCAGTACACAAAAAGATTATTAAAATTTATTGATAAAAATATTTCAGCAAAAAAAGAGCAGCATGATTTGACAAATATGCATGAGATAGAGCATATAACCGAAGAGATTGAGAAGGGGAAGATGAAGAAATAAAACCAAAAAATATTTATTGTTCAATAGTAAAAGTGCTTTTTGTGACATAAAATGCCCATTTCATCATTATATACATGCTCAAGATGTAAAGGTGAGTTTGATTTTGACCATATCAAGTATGATAATGACAATCGGCTAATTTGCGTTGAATGCTTAGGCAAGCAGCAAATACTTGAAAAAAAGGAAAAACTTGCTGTTGAAAAAGCAGAAGAAGGTGGAGAGATAAAATTCATATGCGTAAACTGCAGATTTAAATTTTCCGTCAAGAAAGGCACTCAAAAAGAAATAAAATGCCCATTTTGCGGCAAAACAAGATTAATGCTGGTGAAGAAATACAAGGATGAAGATGATTTGATAAGAGATTCTATGGACCCCAGGTTTGATTATTGAAGAAGATATAAGTCGTTAACTACAGCATAACCCTTATGCCATCAACCTTTTCTGCAACTTCCTGTCCTGTTTTTGTCAGAGTAAGTATTTTTTGCCTGCCTTGCTTTTCAAAATTTATCAAGCCTGCTTTTTGCATTTCCTGCAGTATATTCACAACATGGGAGTAAGTGCAATCAACCGTTTTTGCAATTGAAGAAGCATAAGCTTCGCCTCTGGCATTTTTAAGCTCTATAAGCATCATCGCTGGCTTTTCTCTGAAAAATACGCTGAATATTTCTTTATTTTGAGTCGCCATTAAATTTACCCCCAATGTATCTATTTTAGAATATATTTCGTAACAGATAGCCCTATTTAAATATTTCGATAGAATTCAATTTTCTCTGAATTTCGTCTTATACTTTACTGGATTTGAGGCTGGGGTTTCACAACGCTGTTCGTATTTAAGTCCTTATACGCGCCTATAACCTGAGGCGAGCGAAAAACATATGAGTTATCTTTTTCCTTAGAATAAAACTGCTTTACTGCCTTGGCTGCCGGATACACATTTGTTTCGTCTGAAAGAATTGCAGTAGGAACCTTGGTTATGTTGTATTTTGCAATAAGATCTTTGCCTTTAGCGGTGCTTATATCCAAAGTTTCTTCTTTGTTAAATGTCATTGCAAAACTTTGAGGGCTTGTTAGAATTTGCTTGTGCACGCTTACATCATAGCATTCTGTGCAACTGGAATCATTTAAGTAAATTACATCTATAAGCCCATTTAATTTTCCTGTAGTGAGGTTAATGTACGGCGGATAGACGCTTCTTAAAATATAAAAGCCGTCCTTTTCTTTTGTCCCAATTTGCGGCCATGCCCGCTGCATGATTGTGTAGTCAGCTGCCTCTTGCGATAATATAAGTGAAGGCACAAAATCAATCTTGTACTTTGATGCCAGCTGCTGACCGTTAACACTGTCTATCGTTACATTTTTCTCTTCAGCAATCCGTATGCCTGAAGACCTGATTTGACTGACAAGCAGCCTTAAGTCGTTGCATTTTTCACAAGACTTATCTTTAAGCAAAGTTATAGAAACCCTGCCGCTTATTTTGCCTGTTGCCGCATCGGTATATGGCGGGGATATCTGCGTCAAAACCAAAGCATCTCCTTTTGGCTCCAGTCCTTGTATGCTTACCTTATTTAGCTCTCCAGTCACCAATAAAGTGGGAATTTTTTTTATCTGGTACTTGCTTATCAATTCTTTTCCTTCTATTGAATCAAACTCAAGGGTTTTTTCGCCTGTGACATTTGATTTTGAAGATTTTACATTTTTAACAATAGAAGATATATCGAAGCAATCTGTGCATTTTGAATTCTTAATGAGAACGAGCTCTATTTTTCCAGGCCTTGCAGCTTCCTTGGCCGCATCAATATTTTTTTTTAGGCTTTTATTGACGCTAAAAGTGAAAAATATATTAGCTATCAGTATTATTCCAAGAACAACTGCTATAGAAATAAAAATAATGTCGTAGCTTTTTTTCTTAGCGCTGTGGCGTGCAGGATCAGAATGATGATGCTCTTCTTTCTTTTCTTCCATGCAAATCACGCTAAATTAGACATTCAATTATACCTCTGTAGTGACTAAACTTTTCATACAGTAGCTGGTATTGCGCTGTTATTTTTATAGCTTTCTAGTCAGTTTCTCGAAGACGCCCTAAATCATAATGTTGCATAAATTTTTGTTTTCAGAAATAATTAAAAAATTTTCTTTCTGATAGCCTGGTTTTCATTATATATTTTATAATATGAAGAATTTTATTTATATTTTTAATTTGATAAATATTTATAAATAAGTACTGTCCAATTAAAAAAACAATATACTACTACAAAAAAGATAAAGAACGTTATTACTATAGCATAATAACGTATTTAAAAATTGGAGGTGTGTTTGTGAAAAAGAGGGGAGCTGTGACAGTTAAAATAATTTTTATCGCTATATTCAGCATTGTCCAAAATATTATGCTCATGAGCTCTGCATTTGCTGTTGTACTGTTTAGTGAAAACTTTGGCACTGGGACAGATTTTACTAATAATATTCCCGGATGGGGCAAAAGCAGCCTGACAACTTCCGGCAGCGACGACCAATTCTCGATAACATCCCCTCCTGATGGAACTTATTATGCTTGGGTTGCAAATAACACTAACGACCAATATATTAATAAGACTGGGATTTCAACAGCTGGTTTTCAAAACATAAAGATAAGCTATTATTACAACTTGATTGGAGGTTTTAGCGACAGCGATTTCCTGATTGCTGAATGGAAATTAAGTTCTGGTAACACGTGGAATACAATCCAGAAAACCACCGGATTGCCGGGCTGGAACCAGGGAATGTTTGATCTTCCAGGGGCAGAAAACACGCTTATCGATATAAAAGTGAGGGAAGATGAGATAGACAAAGGAGAGTTTGTTCTTATAGACAATATAACAATAACAGGTGCCTCAATTACAAATTGCGGAAACAATCTAGTTGGCCCTGATGAGCAGTGCGATGACGGCAACCAAAATAATGATGACACGTGCAGCAATTGCGAACTGACATATTGCGGAGATAATATTTTGCAGCAGCCAAATGGATTTGGCACTGCTGGACCGCAAAATGACGGTATAGAAGCATGCGATGACGGAAATCTCAACAATAATGACCAGTGCAGCAATAATTGTGAATTACCCCAGCCTGTCTGCGGCAACGGCGCTTTAGAATCAGGCGAGGAATGCGATGACGGAAATCTGGAAGATAATGACGGATGCGACAGCAGCTGCAATGTTGAAGAAGTCCCATTCTGCGGTGACGGAATTGTAAATTTATTTGAAGAATGCGACGACGCCGATTTTAATAATCATGATGAATGCTTGAATAGCTGTGAATTCCCAAGCTGCGGAGACGGCTTTTTATGGACTGGAGTTGAGCAGTGCGACGACGGGGATCAATTAAGCGGAGATGGCTGTGACAGCCAATGCAATTTTGAGCCCAGTGAGCAGTGTTTAGCGCCTGTTGACATAATGCTTGTAATAGACAAGTCAGGAAGCATGGTAAGCCCAGATCCCCAAAGATTGCAGGATGCAAAATCAGCTGCTATAACTTTTGTTAACACAGTCAACTTTTCAAAAGACACTGTTGGATTAGCATCATTCAACCAGATTGCTGTTTTAGACCAAGAATTAACCAGCACCCAAGCTGATATAACAAACGCAATAAATGCTTTAGCAGCAAGCGGCCAGACTAACATAGGAGATGGTGTAAAAGTTGGAAGAATAGAATTAGTTGCAAATGGCGGCGCTACAAAGGCTATGATATTGCTTTCTGATGGAGCTCCAAATGTAATGAGCCAGCCAAACGGCTCTTTAAGATTCTGCTTTGTAAACCCGACATCGCCAACAAACTGCACAATATATGCGCTAAACCAGTCTAATATAACCAAGCAGGCAGGAATCGAAATATTCACTATTGGATTAGGAGTCAATAACTTTACAGAAGGATTATTGAAAGAAATGGCTTCTGCTCCAAGTAATTATTTCTCTGCACCTAACTCCAGCGAGCTTGAATCAATATACTTGCAGATTGCCGGGGAAATTTGCCCTTGCAGCGGCTTTGACTGCAGCATCAATAGCGATCAATGCAATGTCGGCTCATGCAATCTGGAAAGCGACCAATGCGAATTTATTCCTAAACAAGAAAGCACCTCATGCGAGGAAGACGGCAATTTATGCACAATAAACCATTGTGATGGAGAAGGCGCTTGCGTGCCATTAGATGAAGTTGATTGCAGTGAAATCAATGGGCAATGCAGCCAAGGCGCATGCAATCCTGATACTGGATTATGCGATTCTGACCCGCTGCCAGAAAGCACGCCCTGCGAGGCAGACGATAACCTATGCACTATAGAGCATTGTGATGGCTCTGGCTCTTGTGTTGAAAAGAGCACAAAAGACTGCAGCTTCCTAAACACCAATTGCCAGCAAGGCGCGTGCAACCCGGAAAATGGAGAATGCGAAATTGATTTCTTTGAATTAAGCACATCATGCGAAGCTGACGGGAATCTTTGCACTTTAGATCATTGCAACGGATTTGGCTCTTGTGTTGAAAAGAGCACAAAAGACTGCAGCTTCCTAAACACCAATTGCCAGCAAGGCGCATGCAACTCAGAAAATGGAGAATGCGAGCCCAGCTTTGCTGATTTCCCAATAAGCACTTCTTGCAATGCAGACAATGATTTATGCACTTTGGATCATTGCGATGGGGGTGGCTCATGCCTTAACTTCGGAAATGTTCCAGTGCCTCCATCTTTGGAATGCAAATCATTTTTCTGTGATCCTGCTGACGGAGAAATAAAAACTGATTTCTTAGACATAAGCACTTTCTGTGTAACTGACGACAGTGAATGCACCATTCAGCACTGCGATGGCCAGGGAAATTGCGTTAATAATCCAGATGCGGAGCTCCCTGAAGAGTGCATTAGCAACATAACAAAAGACGCGAAAGCTTCACAAGGGCAGCCAACATTAAACTTTGGCTCTGGCAGATACATGATTGTAAATCCAAAAACAGGAAACGCGGATAGAAACTATATTGGGGTAGATGTATCTGCTTCATTAGGCGATGTTTTATCGTCAGCAAACCTTAAATTAGCAGTGTATTACACAGGAGGCAATGCTACCGGAAGCGCAATACAGGCTTTCTACTGCAAAGACCACGACTTTGTTGAAACTTCCATAAACTGGAACAACCAGCCAATAGATAATGAATGCAGCCTGGCAGACACCCTGATAGTTCCCGGTGAAGTAATTGCAGGCGCTCCAGAAACAATCCATGTTTTTGATTTTCTTAATGAAACGAATTACGAGCTTGCAAATGACGACGGCTTATTCACGATTGTATTAAAATCAGCGGAAGAGAACAGCGGCATAAACCACAACAAGAAATATGTGCAGTACTTAACAAAAGAATATCCTGATGCAGATTTCAGGCCAAAATTTGAAACCAGTTAAATGTTAAATTGGGGGTTAAAGGCTAATGGCATTTATAGTAATAGGAATTTCTTTATTTGCGGCAATAAGCGAAAGCGCTGAAAACTTTGCGAAAGCGCAATATGAAACGAATAATAACAATCTAGTTGCAGTTATAAAATGAAAGTTTCAAACAAAAAAAACAGCAATAGAAATCAGAATATATCCTCATTGCAGCTAGTTAATGGTATTTATGTCGGCACAACACAGCAATAGCGGTGACCACATTGGGTAGATTGGGATTAGTGGGTTTAATTAGGATTACCTCTTTACTAATTGCTACAGCTTTGATAGCGCTTGTTGCTGTTGCATTATCAGTTGCGGCCACATCACAGGATGTTGACATTCTCTGGATCAATGGCAATGATATCAACTGCCATGATGGAAATGCTGCAGATTCTATCCAGTGGACCGCCGACATAACAAACAACGGCCCGGGCGACGTGTTCATTGAAAAGGCGGCATTCTTCGATCCAAAAGCAGGATGCAGTGCAACAACCCTAATTCCTGCTGCAGGTTTCACCATGACAGGACGGACTTATTATTCAGAAGGACAAAATGACCGGACAATTTTCACGTACGACACGACAAATTATAATTGCGGACGCGTGCAGGTTGATGCAGCTTACAGGAATGCTGATGGAAGCGGAGAGGGGGCAGTATTTTTGGGAGAGATGATTAACTACGGAGTTGACTGCCCAGAGACTGCAAAATTGATTGTTATCAAGAAAGTTATCAATGACAACGGAGGCACGGATTCGGCAGATGATTTTATTATAGATGTTAATGGAGAGGACCCTAAACCTTCCCAGTTCCGCGGCAGCTCAACAGGAACTGAAGTTAAGCTTAAGCCTGGGCATTATGCTGTAGGGGAAACTGATACAAGAGGATATGATGTAACTTTTTCTGATGGCTGCAGCGGAGGAATAGCTGCCGGCCAGACAAAAACGTGCACTGTTACTAATAATGATAAGCCCCCCAAGCTTATTGTTATCAAGAAGGTTGTTAATGACAACGG
>CAYOWR010000036.1:0-7688 GCA_964407725.1 uncultured Methanosarcinales archaeon | reverse complement strand
TCTTTTGTCTTTTCTATTTCATCTTTTACGCTGTCTTCAAGCTCGCCCAATGGCAAATTGTAGAATTTTATGGAAATATTTACTTCTTCAACTTCAAGATTTTTTGTTATCTTGTTGTCAACTTTAGAAATGATGCCTAATCCGCATTTGACCTTTATCTCGTTAAGCTCGAACTTATTCTTGTCAAGAGTGAATTTCAGGATTGGAGCAATGCTTCCAAATTCATTGTTGAAAGTCTCAACGCTTTTCACAAGAGATGGCTCTGCCGTGCATTCTGCCGGAGAAATAAATACAGTTGAAGCAGGCCTTGATTTAGGCTGCAGCTTAACTTCGCAATAAACCCTTTGATTTATTAACGGACCAAGCTGCCTGTCAACAGTTTCTGGAGAGCATTCAACTTCATTCTTCCAATAATCAGGTGCTCTAGTTGTATCCAAACCAAGAACAGTTAATTGATATGAGCCATGAGCTTCATTGCCAACAGGATCGCTAATGTTAAAAGTTATCAAGCCAATGCCAGGATTCAATATAGGATCTGAAAGCCATGTGCAGACTTGCTGATCCTCCAGTATTTCATCTCCAGTTATCTTTTGGCACACTCCTTGTACTTTAACAGCACCAGGAACAAACTTTGAGAAATCAGCTAATGCAGTTAAATCATTTGTTTCAGTTACATTCATAACAACAGCAATTTTATCTCCAACCTTGAATAAATCAGGAGCAGCTTCGCTTAAGCTGCCAACAGAAGTTACATTAATATCATCAATAACCGGCACAATACTGTCAACTATAACATCTGTTGTTTTTATATCCTTAACAGCATTTCCTAGAATATCAATTGTGTCCTGCTTTATTGAAATTACTGCTTTAGTCACAGAGCCAAAATTCACATTTCTCCAGACGCACTTCCAGTTTGCATCCTTTTCGCATTTATGGGCTGGTATTTTAGTACTATCAACATACAAGAAAACATCTTCTGCAACTAAGCCTGTTGTTTCATCAAGAGTCGCAGTTACAAAGTCAGTGCCTTTTGCATAATATTTTCCACCAACATTAAAATTTGTTATTAGAGTCTGCACAATTGGGCCTTTATCATCAAGAGTCAAGCCCTTGCTAATTTCAACACTTATAGTATTGCCCGTTGTATCAGAAGCATTTATTACAATTGCAGAGCTTTCTGAAGCATTTCTTGTTCTAGAACTTGAGCTTTTCGAAGCAGGATTCAAGCCAATTGACCATTTGCATGTATATAAGTCCTTGTCTGTTCGCCTGCATGATGCCTTGACATTCTTCAAATTCTTTGCAGGATTTAATGGAGATAAATCTGCCTTAACAGAATTGACATTTAAATCAGGCGCAGATATATTGATTAAAACATCAACTGGAACTTCTTTCGGGCCGTAAGTGCTTATTGAAAATCCTTTTCTTATTATAGTGAAAGTGTCATCAAAAATTTCAGGTGGAACAGCGTCAATTTCAAACTTCACAGAAATATTTTGAGACGCCTGGCCGAATTTATCCACAGCTTTTGCAGATATTTCATTTTGTCCGTCTTTAAACTGCTTTGCATCCAGAGAAATGCTGGATTTTACATTGCATGAAGTTGAGTTCGAAGGAACTGATTGCTTGAAAGATGCTGAAGATGAAAGCTCAATGCTGCTTATGCCAACACATTTGCCACTGCACGCAGGATCATTGCATGCAAAGTCTGTCGCATCATAGCTTAATTCAATCTTGTCTTCAGCAGCAAACTTATTTTTTGATATAGATAATTTTATCTGCGGCGGTAATGCGTCTATTAAAACGCTGCCAGTAATCGAGCTATCAATTTCGGTTTTGTTAGCATCCTTGAAAAGATTTAACTGGTATGGCAATGGCTTTGCTTCAAATGTCTGCTTGCCTGTTTTTGGATATGCCAAGGTGCAGACAAAGCCGTCAGTGGCTGCTGTGCACGAATCAAATTGTGTATTTGAGCCCAAGAACACCTGATTTTGGGCTACAGTTGCATTTCCGCTTGAAGCAGATAAGACAAACTTTAATGAATCCTGGGAGCGCACAAAGCCTTCTATTCCGTCGCTTCCTGTTACGGAAACCTGGTTTATTGCAGCCCAGACGCTTGTAACATAAAATGGAATTGTAAGTATCAAAACTATCATGAATGATGCAATAAATTGCAAATAATTTTTGTAATTCATTTTTTGTTGATTATTATTTTTTTATTGTTGAGTTCATATCTATTGATAAAAATCTGTGACGCAATTTGCTTTTTGTATTTTTTAATTTCATAAACTTGGTATAATTTTATTTCTGGTGTTGTTGATATTGTTGTTAAATCCATTTTACTGAAAAGTTGGCTGCAGTGCCAAGCTGTTTGCTGCTGAATATTCCTCGATTTTGCCTAATGGCTCTGTATCTTCCACAACTCTATTCATCTCTGGAACACTCGCCAAGTCAATGCTGACAGCATATAGCACAATTGTGTCTTTAGCCATTAAATCCTGGGGTTTTAGAGTTATGTTAAGCTTCAAGCCGCCTTCAGGGAATCTTTCCTCGCCTGGAGTTGCTTTTTCGCCAAAGTCAATCTTAGGAATTGTAAAGCATTTTCTTGCAGGCCATACGCCTTCGCATTTTTCTTTTTCAGGAATTACAATTCTTTCATTCAGCATTAAATTCATGTCTGCAATATAATCTCCAGGGGCTATCTGCAATTCAGAGCTTTGCTGGCCTTCATAAATTGCAACTGAACTAAAATCTGATTCACCTGCTGGACTAATTCTTGTCAAAGTTACAGTTGCAGATTCTTTCTCATTCAAGTCAACTGCTTGGTCTTGGAATTGCCATCCTTGCGCAGTTTTCACAACATTTTTCTTTTTCACAATTATTTTTTTGGTATAGATAGGAGCTAATTCAGCATTTAGTGACTGCTCTGAATCCACTTGCGGATCAAATTCAACTGCTTTTCCTATATAATTATCTTTTACAAAATTCACAACTCCCCCAATGCCAATTGGATATTTTTCTGTCAAGCTGCCATCTTTGCCTGTTGCGCCAATAAAGCAGCTTTCGTCAATCAAAGTGTAAAGAACATTTGCATCTTCAATTGGGGATTTTGTAACTGCATCATTTGTTTTTACTTTGACATTTGCGCTTGTCCTTAAGTCACAAAGCTGGGATCTTTCTGATATTGGCACAATTTCAAGCTGCGCAAAACTGCCATTCATGAAATCATTATTTCTTATGTTGCCTTCCAAAAAGAAATTAAACCTGTAGCCTTGGTTGTTTAATGCAAACGGGTCTTCAACCTCAACTAAAACAGGATAGGATAAATCGTAATTAAACCTAAAATCCTGTATTCCAAACGATATAAAGGGTATAAAGCTGTTTGCAGAGCTTGGCGCGCATCTTTCTCCTTTGCAATTCAAGTCAAAATATGTTGGCCAGAAATCAAGGTAAGTAAAGTAAGCTGCTAAATCCTGGAAAGAGCTGTTTGCAACCGGTATTATTGTTGAATCATACAATCTTTGCTTTAATTCAGACTCAAAAAAGTTTCTTTCATAATTATAAGTGCCGTCAACCTGGAACAATGAAATATAAGATGAAAGCATTGCTGTGATTTTATTCTTTACATCGGATTTTTGCCAGCTTATTGAGCTGCCGAAATTAAACTGCATGTCTGACATTGGTGGCAGTTTTTCCCTGTCAATTCCTGAGAATGCCGCTATCAAATTGATTACATGCTTTTCAAGATAATGGTGCTTTAATTGCAAATTTGTTATTTTTGTCGCAAGCTCGTAAATATTTTCAAGATCAATTGGAACTCTTGCCACATATTGTTTTAATTCTGATTTTGAGTTCTGGCTTTCGACATCAATTGGGTAGTCAATAATAACCAAAACATCATCGGATGCAATTGTAACATCGGTTTTTGGCTTTGCTTTCGGAATTGTTTTGTATCCCAGCTCCTTGAACGATTCAAAATTATCCAGGCAGTTTTCAAATCTTGCATCTAAATATCTTTCAAGCTGCTTTTCAATTGAGTTATCGCTTAGCCTTAAGTCAGGCCTTTTTGAAGCAAAAACACAGTTGCCCCTGCAGTTATTTGAAGATTTTAAGTACCACCAGTATGGAATCTTTAAATCAGAATCTCTTGTGAATGCAACAGCATCGCTTTCAGTCGGATTCGCAGTTATTGTAAATGGCTCTTTGTTTAAAGTCCTGTTTGTCAAGCTTATATAGCCCCCTTGCTTGCCGATTATTTTCAAACCTTCGACTGCAGTAGAATACGCGCAATCTGCGGCATAATCCTTTATTGGATTGAACTCCACAGGAATATTTTCCTGAACTATTTTTATTTCTGGCTCATACGGCTTTCTGACTTGCTGCGTGGAATAAAAGAACACTGCGCCGCCTAGCACAATCAATAAACCGATTATCATAAAAATTGTTGTCTGTGCCTTCTTGTTTGGAATTGATACTGTCATTTAAACCTCATTAAATAAATTTCATTCAGCCCTAGCAGTGATTTCTTGTCTATAATTTCAAAATATTTCAGCAAAATTTCCAATTGCTTCTCATAAGTTAATTTTACATCCGCATAGCCTTTTATTGTTCCTGTAAGAATTTTGGCAGTTTTCAGCAGGAAATTCATTTTTGTGGCTCCAAATATCAACTCAACATTTGGATTGTACATGTAAAGTTCAGTAATAAACTCTTCAAGCTCTGCTTTCGTCATATACATAAAAACAGCATTAGTAATTATAATATCAAATTCTATATTTCTCCAGTCATCAATCTCCGTAAATCTTGGGTCTACGTCATAGCCCGTATAGTTTAATATAAATGGCTTTAATTTTTTCAATCCACAGCCAAAGTCAAGAACTTTCAACTCTGTCCTCTTGTTAAGTTGTCCAATTTCAACTATATTTTTAAGAATGTAATTAAAATAAATGCCTTGCATTCCTTTATAATGGTCCATGGCAAAGTCGTATATAAATTTGTTTTGTATATATTCATTTATTCCAATTATTTTCTCTGTTTGTTGAATTGCATATTTCATTTTACTAACCTTTTTTATTCATCTCTTCCAGCTCTTTTTGTATCAAATTTAAGTCGTATAATTTCTGCTCCATCAGTTCTCTGGCAAGCATTGATTTTTTCTTGCCTAGTTTTTTGGATACTTTTTCCAGAAGTTCGTTAATTTCTTTAGATACTGTAATACGAATTTGTATACTCATTTTTAACCTAGTATATACTTTATGTATACTAATTTTAGTACTAGTATTTAAAGCTTATTATTTTAAAATAATATATTTTATGCTAAATTAAGGATAAATATAGTATATCTATTAGTGTTTAAAACACTATTTATACTGAATAAAGGATAAATACTGTATTTATAAAGAATAAATTTAATAATATAATCCACAATAATGAAATTATTTAGACATTATTTATACTAAAATAAGTATAAAAATAGAATAAATATAGACTAAAATAATGAATAGTAATATTTAAATATAAATAATCTTAAGAAATTTTTACATGACCAGAAAGAGTGTGGTTGATTATATAAAAGCCCTGCTGAAAAAAGGCTATGATATTTCTGCAATACGAAATGTAATGCTAAAGTACGGCTACACAAATAAAGACATTAATGAAGCAGTAAATCAAATAAACCAGCCAACAATAAGGCATGAAATTCATCTTTCAAAAGCAACAATTTTTGTCATTATATTTGCGGTCATTGCATTGGCCGGAGTGTCAGTATATATTTACTATCCATCAAAAACTCCAACTAGACTGCTTGATTTAAAACTTGAACCGATATCAACAACTGCACAACCAGGCAGCAATATAGCTTTTGTAAGGCAAATATCAAATTTAGGGCCATCAAAAAGGTTTGATGTTTCAATGAGGCAGGAACTTTTGGAATCAAGCACGTTCAAAGTTGTTTCATTTTCTACAGATACAGTTGCAGTCGAAACTTCCAGTTCAACACAATCAAAAATTTCAGTTCCGTCAGATGTAAATCCTGGTGATTATATTTTAAGGGTTGTTGCTAGCTATGATAACAAAAAGGCAATAGCAACATTTCCTGTTAAAATTTTATCAAAAGGGCAAGAGGCAAATGCAACAGAAGAAAATTGTTTTGATGGAATAAAAAACCAGAATGAGGAAGATGCTGATTGTGGCGGAATATGCGGGCCTTGTAAAATTCTGAAATGTAATGATGATGATTTATGCACTGATGATAGATTAGAAAATGGAAAATGTGTAAATAGTCCAATTGTTCCGTGCTGCAGCAACAATGTTTGCGAAGAGGGTGAAAAAGAAAGCTGCGCCAAGGATTGCGGAGAAGTTGAAGAGCCAAGCATTAACCTTGATGATATAAAAAAGACTGCTAAATACGATCCTGCAAAGGCTTCGCAGCAATGCAATACTATTGAAATTCCTGATTTGAGAGATACATGCGTAGGCAATATTGGTGAGGTGCAAAAAAATAAAAATTATTGCACAAAAATCCTAAGCGCAAGAATAAAGGATTTGTGCTATTCAAATATCGCAAAAATATCAAATGATAATTCTATATGCACGGAAGTATTATCAGATGGAGTAAGAGATTCCTGCTATATGACATTTGTATTGGACAATGATGACTATTCTGTATGCGGGAAAATTGTCAACAAGGCTTTAAGGCAGTCATGCGAATCATTAAGGCAATTGAATGAGATAAACCAATAATCAAGAGCTATTATTTTAAGAATATTTGTTTCAATAAAATATAAATAGGCATATACGTAATTCGTTAAAAACATCACTAAAAACAAAACCTTTAAATATAACCTAGAAATTAACAAAAGAAATATGGCAAATAGCACTGAGATGCGAATGATTCATTCGCTCACAAGTCAATGGATGGATTGTAGAATTCTGGTCTATATTAGGCCTATCCACATTTTTAAGTGTTAGTTGCCGATTTTAACGCTTTAAATTTTTTCTAAAACAACTGGAGGTGTTGAAATTGGAACAAAAGTCTAAACCTAAACCTGCGGACCTTGAAAGTTTTGTTGAGAGATTGGTAGTAGTGGACTTCAACAATAGAAATGAAGAAGGAAAATATAAGTAAAAATGTATAAACTGAATAAAGACATAACAAATAGTAAACATTTAAATAGTGAGTACAATTACCTTGCCATTATGATTAGGCAAGATTATTACAGATGCGATTGTTGTTGCTAGAATTCTTTTATTGTGATAGTTATAGTTTTATATTTATTATTAAAATTTTCAACCTGTCGCCTTTGAGGCGACAAAATTTACACTCGGCAAAAATTGTCCTGAGATGAACGCGAGCGTGCTCGAGCGTTCTCGCACGCATCTCACTAATTTTCGCCTCGAAATATATTCAATAAAAAAAATAAAAATAATGAAATAAATAGGCGAGGTTTTCGCGTGTGGCAGACAGCGAAAACCGAGCACAATTTATTGTACCGAAGGCACAGATTGAAATTTAAGAATGATTCAAATTTTAATTAAGCGAGGATAGCCAAGCGGCTAAGGCGAGCGTTTTAATCGTTTAATGCGATTTAACTCGATGCTGCAAAGCAGCATTATGATCCGAAAGGAAATGACTTGTTGCGCAAAGCCCGCTTATTCGCCGGTTCGAGTTGTGGAACGCGAGCGTGTTC
>CAYOWR010000035.1:1617-7748 GCA_964407725.1 uncultured Methanosarcinales archaeon | reverse complement strand
GTCCAAGAATAGTGACCTATCTAAAGATTATAGAATAACTATTGATATTTCAGATAAAAAATATCTAGCATTTATCTTAAAGTTAATAAAATCAATAATTAATACAAATACAACACCCAAAGTACCTAATCAGAGGGGAAATAGAATTCCTCGATTAAAATTACAAGTCAGAAATAAAAATTTGTTTAAATTTTTAAGTGAAACAATGGAAATCCCAAAAGGTGCAAAAAGTTCTATAGTTTTTGTTCCATCAATAATTGAAAAATCCTCACAAGAAATCAAGAAATATTTTTTAGCAGGTTACTTTGATACAGATGGAGGTTTTAGAGGAGATACATTAGGTTTTACAACAGCAAGTAAGAGACTTTGTGAAGGTGTAAGCAAGCTGCTGAGTGAATTTGGCATCACTCATTCAAAAGAAACGTGGCTAAATAATATCTATAAAAGAGAATTTTATGGTATAAAGATAAATAAAATCCAAATAGATAGATTTTTAAGCACCTTTCCTTTACGGAATAAGGAAAAGCTTGGAAGAATCTATCTCAAATTTAATTGCGGAGGTGCCGGAGCGGTCAAACGGGATAGAAGCTTATGCTGTCCAAGCTTAGGTTGACCATGGCAGTAAAAGGTGTAAAGAGCTTTTAGCTATGATTAAATGACACCTATTGGCTTAGTGCCTACGCAGGTAATTCTCAAGCAAAAGCTTGAGGGTCTGCAATCGAATCCTGTCCTCCGCATAATTTTTAAATACTAGCTTTGTTCTACAATATCCATGAGCAAAAAGAAAAACAAGAATAAGAAAAAAAAAGTAAGCCAAAAAAAGGAGCGATATATAAAATTCAGAAAAGAAAAGCCAAGCGCTATGGTTTTTGCTCCACCGGAAGATTTGCCGGAAGAAGTTGTTCAGACAAGACGGCAAGACGAACAGAGAATCGATAATTTCTGGCGCCGCTATAGAAGACCGCGAGAAAGATATATAAGAGAGAGAGACGCAAAAGCAAAAAGATAAATATTTTATTGTAAATAATACCCCAGTATACTAATTTCTATACGACAAATCAAAAGGTTTTTATAGCAATCTAACATAAAAACTCATACGTGGGGGTGGATATATTGCAGCTTTTTTCTGATGATGAAAAACTAGATTTTATTACAATTGACGGTAATATTTATACCCATAGGCAAATTGAAAAGAAAAACGGATTAGTCTTTATGAGAATGAAAAAAAGAATTCTTAACTTAAATGAATGAAAAGAAACTTTTCAGATTATTGATTATAGTTTTGATTGTATTCCTGATTTTGAATATTGTTTTTCTGGCTTTGAAGATAATTAATGAATTCTTTTTTTGGATAGTTTTAATTGTTATTGGGATTTTTGCATATAAGTATTTGCCGAAGATGAAAAAAGGTTGAAATATCTAGAAAAAAAGTAGGGGCTTCACTGTTTGCTCAACCAGCCTAAGCTGTCAGTCAAGATTAATAATTTTTGTTATAATCCCCTTACGCAAGCAGAGGTTTAAATTTGCATAGCTGACGTTTAGTCAATAGATAGCACAAGCTTTACTTGCGGTGACTTGTCCAGAGCTATTGGCATTAATCAAGCATTTGCAATTTTTATTAACCTATAACTGTAAAAGAGTCTTACAGCTACACACCCCCAAAATCGAGAGTTAAGATTATATATTTATAGATTGCCTATATAATATTTATAGAATTTATTAAATGTATATAAAATAAAAATAAAAAAGGCTTATTTAGCCTTTCCAAGAATTCTAAACACTTTTGTGCCGCAAGTGCCGCAGACACCTTTCATAGCCCTCATGCCATTCTTCATCGTGACTTCCTTGCCATCCTTGATTTCGACTTCTTTCCTGCACTTCATGCATCTTCCTCTTACCATTAAATTCACCTCTAACCGCAAAGTCAGTTAACGCCTTGCGAGACATAAAGTCTCGAGTGCTCACTTCGTTCGCAGATTGTTAAAATTATAGGATTTTTAAACCTATGAATAGATAAGATATTAAGTAATATATAAAGATTTGGGTTATTTATACGTAATTTGCTACTTTGGGGTTTAAAATCACTCTATAATCTCCAATAATTCTTTTATATCATTTATCTCATAATCAGCTTCAGGAGCCCAAGCCTCTGGATTTCCGTATTTAGCAAAGCAGGTGAGCATGCCAAGCTCTTTTGCCCCCTTAATATCTCTTTCTGGCCAGTCTCCTACCATAAGGCATTCTTCCGGTCTTACGTTCAACTTTTCAAACACAATCTTAAATGGCTTATTGCTTGGCTTAAGCTCCTTGGTATCATCAAAAGTTACAACCAAGTCAAAATAATGGTTGATTTTCATTGAAACAAGCCTTATCCATGCCTTTAATCTGGGAGCATCTGATACAATGGCAAGCTTAATGCCTCTCTGCTTTAGCTCGTATAATACTCTGCTTACATTCGGGTATGGCTCAAGAAATCCGGCTCTTACTCTTCTATAAGCTACTATGCCGCTTGCAAGAATCTCATAATCAATTTTGCCTGTTAATTTCTCCAGCAATCTTTGGAAAACTAATTTGTCTTCCATTCCGTGTTGGCCATATAAGTCAAAAACATCTTTCATGGCTTTTTCCTTATCCACATCTAATCCAGCGCCAATCATGGCTGAGACTGCAGCATCGCAGCTAAGCTTTTTCATTCTAAGAAAGTCTATTAAGGTGTTGTCCAAATCGAAGATTACGGATTTGATCATAATAGGAATGGTATTTAATTGATTATAAAAATTTAATGTTAAATAAAAGTTCAATAAAAATAATTTCAATAACCTAATAAAAATTTAATCAAAAATTCAATAAAAACAATAACGAAACAAAATTTTAAAAAAAGAGAGCGACTTTGCTAAGTAATTGCGGAAAAAGTAATCCGCTTGCAGATACTTTACATAAAGTATGCGGGGCACCCATTAAAGCGAGGCATTTGCATGCAAAGCAAACCAAAGGTTTGCGTGTGCTCGAAAATGAAACATTTTCGACAGGTCGCTGATTTATTTAAAATAAATTTAATGAATAGTCTCTGTGCTTTTTTGCTTTTCCAGAATTTCAATTATTTGCTGTCGGCGTGTCATAAATATTAACTTGCATACATATTCATTGCTTTTAATGATGCTGCAGTCATATCTCGATACGGTGCTGTTGATTGATTTACTGGTATTTGGCTGCCTATTTTTTTAAGTCTCTGGAATAGACTTGTCGATTTTTCATCCAGTCTCACAACTACTCGTTTACCACCATCTACAATGATAGCGAGCTGAGGCGAAGGATGATGAGATCTACCATCTAAATTAAAACCAAGAATTGGCACTTCGGAATAGCTTTTCAATAATTTTAAAGCATTGGCATTTCTTAACCGAGTCGGCTTATCATCTTGGAGTACTTCCAAAATCCGATCTGAAATCACATATCCATTGCCATTTGATGTCGCCTTGTCAGATGTTCGATTATCATTTGGTTTTTGGTGGCCATTGCCAGCTCTTGCTAGATACCCCTCAAAATCACCAATTAGCACTTGACCGCTAATTTCTGGAGTGCTTGTTTTAATGTAAGCTATCACAGCATCAAGCCTTTTGGTATAATCACGGTCAGAACTTTGTTTAGCAATTAGATAAGGCAATAATGTTTCCATGGCATATGCGGCTGCTGTCCTTGTACGCTCATCGTTCACTAGTTCGGTAAGTTTGCCAAGAAATCTTGTAGTATAATCTTTTTCTGTATGTCTTAGTGCATCAAAAGTATTTTCAATAAGTTGAGCAGGTTGGCCATGATCGACATAGTTCGTGATTGTAGTGCTTACAAAATGCAATGTTTCGCCAATTAAAGACACCGTATCTATTGGCACTTTTTCTATAATTGATTCAAGGTCCGGTATTTGGCTAACTACGCTTGTTTCTACGCCGTGACTATTAAGAAATCCATATATCTGGGCCGTGAGCAAACTGTCAAATGCATAATAGCTATTGCCACCTAGTAGTTCTCTAGCAGCCAAGAAATCTCGATCTGAAATATAAAGATGTAACCAAGCTTTGGCAATAGGTCTAGATGCTAATCCCGCCACCGATCTTCCATTTCCAACAGAGCTTAGTTCTGTATCTTGCGCCATTTTTAACACCTTTAGAAATCAGTTAAAGTGGCAATTAAAGCATAGAAATAATTATAATAATCATGATACAAAAATTTGATACAACATTATTTGCCATAAATATACGATTTGACTAGTTATATTTAAAGCTTTTGCCGAATTTATGAATTTTCTTTAAAAAATTCGATTATTTTGTTCTCATACTCTTCAGGATTTGTTGCATGCGCCATGCCATGATCCGCATTTTTGACAATCCAAAGCTCTGCTTTTCTGTTCGCATTATGCAATAAATAAGCTTCATTAACTGGAATTTGCGAATCTTTCTCCGCATGAATTATCAATATTGGAGTTTTAATGTTTATTATATTATCTACCGGACTGACATCATCAACATTTAATCCAAGAAATATTATTCCATACAATTTTGTCAAAAAAGATAATGGATATTTAAGAATGAAAAAAGGGCTGTACATATGCTCTACCATATGGCTTAATTTTGTATATGCGCTGTCTGTTACTATTGCTTTAATGTTAGTATGGTTTGTCATTAAGGCAACTGCGCCCCCAAGAGAAAAGCCAAAAACTCCTATTTTTGTGATATTCTTTTCTTTTTCCAAATATTGTATTGCTCCTAATAAATCATTTTTTTCGAGATAGCCAGCTGTTGTATAGCTTCCTTCACTTTTGCCAAAGCTTCTGAAATCAAAAAGAAATACATTAAAGTCTTTTGCCAAAAACTCTGCGATCCCAAGCAGGTTTGCTTTGTCGGCTGGATAGCCGTGCATTACAATGATTGTTGCTTTAGTCTTATTGTTTGGTATAAACCAAGCGCTAAGCTTTACACCATCAGCACTTTTAAAAGTTATTTCTTCATATTTTAATCCCAAATCAGAAGGCTCTAAGTCAGTTATTATCTTCTGCGGGCGTATTGACATATAGAAGATTAGCAATGAAAAAATAACCATAAATACTACTAGATAAACCAAAATTTTGAGCAGGATTTGCATAATAATGGTTTGTTATTTAATATATAAAAACATTGTTAATGTAACTATCAAAAACTTTAAAAGCGCACCTTTATTCTAAAAACATATGGAAACACTGGAATCTTTGAAATGGCTTAAAGAGAATAACCTTTATGAGCTGGCAAATAGAATTTCAGTTTCCTTAAAAAAGGTTTTTACGCCATGCCTGGCTATAAAAAACGAAAAAATCCTGATAGTCGGAGATGTAGGCTATGAAAACAGGAATGTTGCGGCTGTCTTGTCAGGGGCTTATTATCTTGCAGCAGAGCAATTGAAATTGGATGCAAAGCTTATCCTCCAGGATGTTAAGTCAAGGGGAGATGTATCTGATGAAGATGTTATAACTAATTTGTCTGATTTGAAGCAGGGAAATGTGGTAATTTTGAATATGTCAGACAAGCTTGGCAACATAAAAGAGCTTGGAAAAAGCTTCAGGAGATGGGCTGCAAAAAAACAGCATAGGTTTGTTTCTGCAATGAGCTTGGGGGACTTGGCCACAAGCAATATAGAGTTGATCATGAAGGCAATGGATGTAAATTACAAGCCATTGCAAACCCAGCATGAAGAAATAAGGCAAAGGCTGGAAAAAGCAAAAGAAATTCATGTAACAACTCCTGCTGGAACTGATTTTTACTATAACAAGGCTGGAATAAAGGCAATTGCAGCAGATGGCAATTATACTCTGCCGGGAACTGGAGGAAACTTGCCTGCTGGCGAAGTTTATGCACCGCCAAATGGCAAAAGGATAGAAGGAAAAGTTGTAATTGATGGCAGTTCAAGAACCCATGAGCATACAATACTGATTAGAAAACCAATTGAATTAACAATTAAAGACGGCAACATTGTTGAAATAAAAGGCGGAGAAGAGGCAAAGCAGCTTGAAAACACTTTGAAATGGGCAGCATCTGTTGCAAAAAACCCCGGCAATGTGCGAAGAATCTGCGAGCTTGGGATTGGCCTTAATCCTAATGCACATA
>CAYOWR010000035.1:0-1607 GCA_964407725.1 uncultured Methanosarcinales archaeon | reverse complement strand
CGCAATGATAGTCGATGACAAGACTTTAGGCACTGCGCATATTGGCATCGGCTCAAACTACTGGTTTGGCGGCAACATCTACGCAATCATACACCTTGACCAGGTTTTCAAGAATCCTACAATATATTTAGATGGAGAATTATTGAAGATATAACTATTCTTCTTCTTGCATCCATTTTGGCAGCTCTACTTCAGGATATTTTTTATCAGAGCCCTCAAAATATGTCCCCTTTTCCTTTGTTTTTTCGATATATTCTTTCATCAATTATTAATAAGACTAGATAATATATAAAGATTGTTTAGTAGGTTAAAGTGATTACATCAATTAACTTAGGCAAAATAATGATAAGAATCATAAGTATTAAAAAGAGGATATTAAAATGAATTATTATTTGGATTATTTTTAAAATATTATTGTTTTTAGTTTATTGAAAGTTACGTTATTGAATTGCGCCTATTGTAAAGCGCGAGTGGAACTCAAAGAATTAGGCGAGAATTGCAATGAAAAATAATAAATTATATCCGTTCGCTTCGCTCACAAAAAATAGTGCTCGGCAAAAATTTCGGTGAATGAGCGAGCGAGAGATTTGAACGCGAGCTTGCGAGCGTTCTCGCAAGCAAATCGAGCTCTCGCATTTCACGCAAGAATTTTTGCCTCGCCAATATATATCAATATAAAAATAAAAAATCAAAATAAGATGCCCTACAAACAGGTTATTTTAGTCAGGGAAGACTTAAGGCTTCCGAAAGGCAAGCTCGCAGCGCAATCATCTCATGCTTCTGTAGATGCTACTCTTAAATCAGACAAAAAAATTGTTGAGCTGTGGAAAAAAGAAGGTGGAAAAAAAGTTGTCTTGAAAGTTAAAGACGAAAAGGAACTGTTCAAATACAAGCAAATGGCAGAAGATTTTGGATTAAAAACAGCTTTGATAAAAGATGCAGGACATACTGTTTTGGAGCCTGGAACAATAACTTGTCTGGGAATAGGTCCTGATGAGGAAGAGAAGATTGATAAAGTAAGCGGGAAGTTGAGGATGATGTAAATAATAGATTAATGGATGAAATCCCAATAAAAGAATTTCTTTTTTAGAGATTAAAGTTCAAGGCTTGCTACAATTTTTCACATATGTTTAATTTAACCCGCCTCCCTCCTAAGCGACTCGGCAATATCTGTACGCTCCCACGTATTATCTGGTTCTACGGGTTGACTTCTCTTCAGAAAGTAAATGGCTGAGCATCTATAACTTTGCTGGGGTAAGCCAGATTGTATAGGCTTTACGACGACAGGGTTGTATATACAAATTGTTATACAGATTTTATATAGCCCTTTTTGTTGTCCACAAAATAGAAAGATTTATATAAAATGTGGACAATAGTATTAATATGGCATACATAGATACCGTAAAATCGGGAAAAAAGACTTTCTATTATCTTGGCAAGACAATAAGGATTGGCCCAGATAAATGGAAGAAGATAAGGATAAAACTCGGAACAGAAAAACCGTCTAGAAAGCTAATTGGAGAGAAGCTAAAGGAGCTTAAGCTAGAGCAGTATAAAATCTACAATGAAGGTTATATTGATGCTAATAAGCTCGAATTCATTGATGA
>CAYOWR010000034.1:0-7857 GCA_964407725.1 uncultured Methanosarcinales archaeon | reverse complement strand
ACCTTACATTAAACTGATGTATAATGCAATATTCGTGGATTTTGATTTTTACACATTATTAAAAACATTCAAATTCGATTTTCATTTTTTAGATCTTAATTATACCGCAATATTGGTAGCCATTATAATGCTCACCATCTCAATAATTATTTTAAGAAAATCTCATAGTGAAATTAAAGAAAATCCGAATAAGTATGGTATATTATCTTCAATTTCTTATCTGTTTTTCTATTTTCTTGTAATAGGTTTTATCTGGATAGGAATACTATTTGATTTGGCGTTTAGGCGCAAACAGAAGTGGTAGAATGAGATATTTAAGCAAAGACAAGTATATGCTTGCAGGTGTAATAACTCTTTGCATATTTTTGCTTGGCCTGTTTTTGGGCCTTGTGATAGAGGGAAAAAGAGCTACTTATATTGATTCTGTTAGCAGACGGCAAAATTTGGATTTTAGCAGCCTGCAGCTGCAGTACGCTTTTATAGACCAATTAAGCCAAGAAAAGAATTGTGTAGCTGTGCAGAAAACTTTTGAGCAGAATATAAACAATCTGGAATCTACAAGAATAAGGCTTGAGAATTTTGACAGAGAGGCAACATTAAATAAGAATGAATTTGATATTCTAAAGAATGAATATATATTGGCACAGATAAGGTATTGGATGCTGGCACAAAGGACAAAGAAATTGTGCGGAAATGACATAGTTAGCATTTTGTATTTTTATTCAGATCAAGAAGAATGTCCAGATTGTGATAAGCAAGCATTTATATTGACTTATCTTAAGAAAAAGTTTAAGGACAAGCTTCTGATATTCTCTTTTGATTCAAAATTCGAGCAAGAGCCAATGATATTGCTTTTAAAGAAAACCTATAATGTTACAGTGTTCCCCACTATTGTTATTGAAGGAAAACCTAAATACAGCTTTGTTGATAAAGATACTATTTTGAAGGAGATATGCAATAATTATAATGAAAAGGTAGAGGACTGTGCCAAAAATAACAGATGAAAAAAATTCTGTTATTAGAAGCTGTATTGATAATAAAGGACTTATCATAGTTACTCTGTCTTTTTTAGTTGTGATGGTTATTCTGCTGTATAACTACAAAGTAACCTGGTGGGATTCTTCAGTTTATATAGGCATGGGCAAGTATATCTTTTCTTATGGCAAGTCTGGCTTATGGGAAGAGTCGAGGCCAATAATACTGCCTTTTATATTAGGCTTAGGCTGGTATTTTGGATTAGATGGAGTTATATTTGGCAGAATATTATCAATAATTTTTTCAGTGCTAATTCTAATTATGACTTATACAATAGGGTCAAAAATAATTTCAAAAAGGCTAGGTTTAACAGCGGCTCTGTTAACAGCATCTTCATTTACCTTTGTATTTTTCAGCGCGAACATACTAAGTGAAATACCTGCTACTTTATTTATGCTGGTAGCTTTCTATTTTTTTTTAAAAGAAAAGCATTTCCTGATGGGGGTATTTTCCGGCCTAGCAATACTTACAAGATTCTTTCAGCTGTTTGCGCTACTTGGAATTTATACAATATATCTTATTTATATTTATAAAAAGCCCGATTTTTATGGAAAACTGTTCAGCAATATTATTGGGTTATTGTTGATTATTTTGCCATATGCTCTTTTGAGCCTTCATTTGTATGGTGATATCTTATTGCCATTCAAAGTGCAATCTCAGCTTACAAGAACAACAGGGTGGATGCTTTATGAAGATAACCTATTTTATTTCAAAGCGTTGTTAAATGAGAATTTACTTTTTGTTCTTTTATTTACATTACTTATATTTTACAAAAAGGATTATAGATTTAATGCTCTTGTTTTTGCGCCATTTGCTTATATAATTTTATTCTCCTTCATCAAGCACAAAGAAACAAGATTTATGTTTGTTATTTTGCCTATGCTGTACCTTCTTTTAGCTTATTGTATCGATAGATTTTATGCAAAAGTGAAAAACAAAGTGCTAGCAAAAAGACTCTTTCATGTAATAATATTCTTTTTGGTACTTTTTACATTTATTAGGATCAACAATGCACTACAAAATCAGCAGCAGGATCAACAAACTTTGTTTTTTCAGAATTATTTGAACAAAAACAATAATGGCAAAGTATGGATTACAAGCCCTTTATATGCATTGCACTATAATGAAAAGATCGATGGTTTGCTGTATTATTATTCATCAAAGAATTTGATGAAATTTCTTGAGGCTAATGGGGATGCAAACAAAGTTCTTTACAATAGCTGTGATATGGAATGCCCACCTGTTGAACTCGATGCTTTATGCCCAAAAAGCAGAAGTATTCTAAATAAAATGCTTTTAAATTTTGAAACAATATATCAAAAAGATGTTGGCCTTTGCAAATATAGAATATACAAAAAAGTTATTTAAGCTTAATAAAATCCCCCAAAGTAAAGCCTTCATCTTCTTTTCTTTTTGGCAACTCTATGTCTTCATCAAGCTCTTCTATCAGCTTTATGCCGAGCATCTTCTCAAGTTTTTTCGCCAAATCCAGTGACGGCTCGAATTTGCCCGTCTCTATATGATGTACTATAGATTCTTTCTCATTTATTTTCTTTGCAAAATCTTTCTGGCTTAAACCCATAGATTCGCGCTTTCTTTTTATGATTTCTGGGTAATTCTTAACAATCACCTCTGTCTTTTCTTCCTGCTCAATCTTTTTCGGTCTGGATTCTTTTATTTTTATTATTGGCTTTCTCACCTGGCCGATGACTTTGCCGAATTTGCTGCATGTGCTGCAGACATTCAGCTCAACCCCTTCAATTACAGATCTAAACAGACTATTTTCTGTTTTGCCGCATAAATCGCAGTTAATCTTTATCACCCAACCTTTTTGCAAGCAAAAAGCTTGACCAAAAATAGTTTCCTCCGGAAACTAAGAGGAATTGCTTTGCAATTCGTTTTAATCACCTAGTATTGTTACAATTATTTTTCTATCATTTCTTGGACCATCTAATTCGCAAAACATGCATGCCTGCCATCTGCCAAGCTCTAATTCGCCATTTTTTATAGGTATCGTTTCCTGCGGCCCCAAAATTGCAGCTTTGATATGAGCATCCGCGTTTCCATCAACTTTGTCATGCCTCCATATTCCAGATGGGATCAACTTATTTAAGGAGTCTATCAAATCCAGGCAGATGTTTGGGTCCCAGTTCTCATTTATAACAATTGCTGCTGTTGCATGTGCAGCAAATATATTACATAATCCATTTTTGACTTTTGATTTTTTAATTATTGAATTAACTTGGGATGTTATATCTATTAATTCTTGCTTCTTTTTTGTTGATAAGTATAATTCCTCTTGCATTTTGAGAAGTAACAATTAATAATATTTAAATATAATCCCAATAGACGATCTGCATGAAGACCATACTAGTGACTGGCACGCCTGGAACAGGCAAAACAGCAATATCAAAAAAACTGGCTGCAAAATTGAATTATTATTATCTTGATGTCAATAAGCTGATTTCTAAGTACAAGCTATCTGAAGGCTATGACAAAAAAAGAAAAACCAAAATTGTTGATATCAATAAATTAAATAAAAAATTAATCAAGAAAATTAAAACATTAACAAAAAAATTCATCAACGAAAAATCTAATAAAAAAATCAAAGGAATAATAATAGATTCGCATCTTTCACATTATCTTCCAAAGAGATATGTTGATTTCTGCATTGTCACAAAATGTGATATTAAGGAATTAAGCAAAAGGCTAAAAAAGAAAAAATTCAACAAAAATAAGATTCAGGAAAATCTTCAGGCAGAAATCTTTGATATGTGCTTGAATGAGGCACGGACAAGAAGACACAAAATTATTATTATAGATACTACAAAAGGTTTTAATATTGACAATATAATCCATAGAATGGGTGGTTAATATATGTTATCTAACAGAGTCAGAAATATAGCCCCAAGTGCAACATTGGCAATTGACGCAAAAGCCAAACAATTAAAGAAAGAAGGAAAGGATGTTGTAATTTTCGGGGCAGGAGAGCCGGATTTCAACACGCCTGAAAACATAAAGCAGGCTGCAAAAAAAGCAATAGACAACAACATAACAAGATACACTCCTGTTGGAGGCATTCCGGATTTAAAGAAGGCAGTTGCTGAAAAATTCAGGAATTTCAACAAAATAAACTACGATGTTTCTGAAATCATAATAGGATGCGGAGGCAAGCATATTTTATTTAATGCAATGATTTCTGTTCTTGAAAAAGGAGATGAAGCTATTCTGCCTGTGCCTTATTGGGTTAGCTTTGAAGAGATGATTAAGATTGCAGAAGCAAAGGTTGTTATATGCGAAACAGATAAAAATTTCAAGCTAACTGCAGAAAAAGTTGAAGAAAAGATAACTGGAAAAACAAAATTACTTATTTTAAACAGTCCGAGCAACCCTTCAGGAGCAATAGTTGAGCCATCAGAAATAAGAAAAATTGCTAAATTGGCTGTTGACCATGATTTTTATGTTATCTCTGATGAAGTCTATGAATACTTTACATACGGAAAAGAGCATTTGAGTATGGCTTCATTGAGTGATGAAATAAAGCAATTGACAATAACATGTAACTCTGTATCAAAGACTTACGCGATGACAGGCTGGCGCATTGGTTATTGCGGCGCAAGCAAAGAAGTAATAAAGGGAATGGAAAATCTGCAAAGCCACTCTACTTCAAACCCTTCCAATATAGCGCAAATGGCTGCAATAGAAGCCTTGACAGGACCTCAGGAATCTGTCAAGGAGATGGTAAGGGCATTTGACGAAAGAAGAAAATTTATTCATAAAAGAATGAATGAAATAAGTGGAGTTTCATGCATAGAACCAGAAGGCGCTTTTTATGCTTTTCCAGACATCAGCAGAACAGGAATGGACTCCATGGCTTTTGCTTCTAAACTTCTTGATGAAGCATTGGTTGCAGTTGTCCCTGGCGCTGCTTTTGGCATGGATGGATATGTAAGACTAAGCTATGCAACTTCAATACATGAAATTGAAAGAGGGCTTGACAGGATTGAGAAATGGTTAAAACAGGCAACAATTAAAGTTTAAAAAAACATATAATTATGAAAATCAAAATATTTGTCAATGACATAGAAGCAGAGGCAGAGCTTGAAAATACTCCAACAGCCAAATTAATTTATGATATGCTTCCAATTGACGGTGCTGCAAACAGATGGGGAGATGAAATTTATTTTGTAATTCCATTAAGGCTTGATGAAGAAAAAGATGCCACAGATATCGTTGAAGTTGGAGATATAGCCTATTGGCCAGAAGGTTGCTGTTTCTGCATCTTTTTCGGCAAAACTCCAGACTCAACAGAAACTGAAATAAAGGCAGCTTCAAAGGTAAATATTTTTGGAAAACTAACAACTGATGCAAAAGTTTTTCAAACAATTAAGAACGGAGATTTGATAATTGTTGAAGCTTCTGAATAATTTCACTACTTTCTTATAGTTATAATGAAAAGGTTTAAAAATAGGCGTTTTTTCTTAATAAAATATGGTGGATGCAGAGGATATTGGAGAGAGGATTGCTAGAGTTGTCAATTGGTTTGAGAGACATCCAAGATTTAGAGCATTACTTAATACAGCCCTTATTTACGGAGGTACCGCAGGATTAAGTATTTTGGCGCATAATAGTAGTCATCACGACCTGGAAAAAGTTTTGGATATAACTAATGTTGCAGCAACTGGAGCATATGCCTATCAAAGGGTTAGCAATCTATTGCCAAGAAGTTTACCACGGGATGTTTTGAGAGCAGGTATTGTTGCTGGGATGGCGTATGGAGGAGTTGGGGAGTTGAGAGATCTATTATTTGGTTATGATGCTCCTGATTTAAGTTCAAAAATAGCAGAGAGCATACCAGTGATAGCAAGATTAAATCCGCTATATGAAAGAGCAGCTGCGGCTCTATTTGGGGTCGCATACTTGATTGGTAGAGGATTCACAGGATACTCAAGAGGAAGGCGAACTGTTCCCAATGTAACGGCGTAACCCATCATTAATTAAATTTATATATACTCCTCATTCTTATTTTTATCATGAAAAAACAATTATCCAGCCTAGATTTGCATTTTCTTGTCAAAGAGCTTGAGATTTTAAAAGATTCCAGAATTGACAAAATCTACCAACCAGAGAAAAATGTAATTTTATTTTCTTTTCACAAGGCAAATATAGGCAAGAAGCTATTGAGAATAGATATTGGGCAATCTATGTACTTGATTGGAGAAAAAGAAGAATTTAGTGATACTTTGGGATTTGGCATGTTCCTCAGAAAGCACCTTGACGGTCATTTTTTAACAGATATTGGGCAAATTAAGCCTGAAAGAATCATAAAGATGACTTTTAAGCTAAAAGATATCGAAAAATACATGTATCTTGAATTTTTCGGAAAGGGCAATGCAATTTTCTGCGATGAACATAATGTCATACACAATGTTCTTGAGCAGCACGAATTCAGGGAAAGAGTTGTAAAGCCAAAATTAAAGTATGTTTATCCAATGATGAATTACAATTTATTTGATTTGAAGGAAAATGATTTAATTGACTTATTTAAAAATTCAAAAAAAGATTCAATTGTGACTTCTATGGCAACAGAATTGGGCTTAGGAGGCCTGTATAGCGAAGAAATTTGTTTATTGAGTGGCACAGATAAAAAAACAAGTCCAAAAAACATCAATAACGAACAAATTCAATCAATAACCAAATCAATTAAAAAAATAATTAATAATGAAATAGCACCTTCAGTTGTTTTTGATGAAAACAAAAATGTTATAGATTTTATGCCATTTGATTTCTTATTTTACAAAAATAACGAAAAGATGGAATTTCCAACGTTTAACGACGCAGTAAGATATTTTTACGCACAGTTCAAAGAAATAAAAGAGACAGAATATGATAAAAAACTAAAATCGCTGCAGAGAATAATTGAGCAGCAAAAGAAAACTATTCATGACCTAAAGAAAGAAGAGAAAGAGTTAAGGGAAAAGGGCGAGATTGTTTACCATAATTATGCTTTAGTTAAGGAAATTCTTGATGAAATCAACAAAGCATCTAAAAAATATTCTTGGAAAGAAATAAAAGAAAAGCTTAAAGATCATAAGATAGTGAAAGAGGTTAATGAGAAGGAGAGAAAGGTTGTTGTAGAAGTTTAAATAAAAAACTTCTTGCCTAACACTGTTATGGCGAACTTTCACGTGTACTTAATAAAAACAAAGAAATCATCAAAGCCAACGCTGTTTGGGAATTTAGGCTACTTTCCTATCACTATTAGCATACGCTGAATAAACTCTTTCATAATACACACCATCACTTGTTACGCTGGCAATGTATTTACCTGCTGGAAGATTATCTAAAAGTGCCTTTGCCAAAACCTGTCCTGACAAGCGCGCACCTGGAAAGTCAGACCCGACCATGACTGCCGCCCTCTGCGCATCGAAAGTCAAATCGCCTGTGACAGTAACTTCGATAGATTTCACTTTCTGCTGAGCCTTATTTGACACTATCCCGCCTGCTTTTGCCTCCAATGTAAACTCTGAAATTGCACTCATTTGAATCACCAGCACGACAATTATTTGTGAGCTTTAAAAAGTTTTCTAATCAAAATGAAAAAGGTGTTCGCCAATAAAGCCGGAGAAAAAATTTCTGGTTACAGAATTCCGCAAGCTTTTTAAACCACATATTCTTCCCTTTTGCCTTGGACGGCCATAGGGGCTTGGTTCTACCCGATCCCATCTCGAACTCGGAATGCCCTAAGGTCTCTTAGGTCACGAGAGAGTCAAGCAAGCCTCCGTTTCCAGTCGTACTGCACTCTGTGCGGGAGCCTGGGAA
>CAYOWR010000033.1:0-7905 GCA_964407725.1 uncultured Methanosarcinales archaeon | reverse complement strand
TATAATCCAATGTTTCCTTTTCCGTAAGGACCAAAACGTATAGGAAGATTTGGGCCAAATAATCCCAGTGTCTTAACTCCTTGGGCTGCTGCAATATGCATAGGTCCAGAATCGTTGCCAACAAACAATTTGCATTTTGCCATCAAATAAAATAACTGGTTTAGATTAATCTCGCCTGCAGCATTTATTGTCTTATCTTTGCTTTCCATTCTATCTTGTATTGATTTTATCAAGTCAAATTCTTCTGGAATGCCTGTGAAAATAATCTTTGCTTTGTATTTTGCAATTACCTCATCGCAAAGCTCAGCATACCTGTCAAAAGGCCACATTCTTGCCTTTGCAGATTCTGCTGCTCCTGGAGCCACGCATACAAGGAAATCATTATTTTTGATATTATTATTTTTTAAAAATCTATCAACCTTGTTTTTGTCATTTTTTGAATAATTCAATTTTTGCAGTATTTTAAAATCATAATTTATGCCCAAAGATCTCATTAAATCAAGATAAGTCTGTGAAGCGTGCTGCTCGTCATTATATCTAACTTTATAATCATACAATTTTGTCCTTGAGCCATGAGAATAACCAACAATGTATTTACCTGCGAAGAAGGAGATTATAGCAGAGATGTTAAGATACTCTTCCATGTCAATTACTATGTCGTATTTTTTCATATTCTTAAAAATGAATCCCATAATAGAGAACAGATTCAGATTGATTATTCTAACTTCACTGATGTTATCATTGTTAAAAAAAACATCTTTGTTCCGGGAGGTAACTAGCACATCAATTTCAGCTTTTGGGAATTTCTTTCTCAACGCTTCAATTGATGGCAACACCAAAATTGTCTCTCCAATGCCCCAAAGCTGAACAACAAGAATCTTGTTGATTTTTGAAATAGTACTATTCTTATTAAAAAATCCCAAGAAATTGCATATGCCATTTCCTATATACTTGTCAATTAACTTTACCAAAAATACCATATATTGAGTAAAACCCAGGGTTATTTAAATCTATAGAAATCACTTTTTTTTCTTCATAGCCATCATCCTTACAACCACTTCGACTTGTTTTTGTGTTTTCCTTGTTATTGTATAAGTATAAAAAATGGCCAAAATCAAAAACAAGAATCCTGATATAATGAGCAAGTCAAACGTCCTTGCAAAAGCCAAGGATTTAGCTATAGGATCCAAAACATACGGAAATATGGAAACAATAACAAACAAAGCCCATATAATTATCCAAAAGCTTACCTCTTTCACTGTAAATTCTTTCTTTTTGTAATTCAAGAAGGAGTAATAAATCATGAACAGCCCAAATAAAAGCCCCGCAATTTGAATTCCCAGTACCATTTTTAATTATGATTGTTGTTGAACAATTTCCACCAGACCATATTCAAAACTATTTTAATACCATCAATCACAGTAGTGCCTTTATATTTGTCAGAGTATATGGTTTGGATGGGTATTTGCACATATTTTAATCTTTGCTTTCCCACCTTTGATATCATCTCTGACTCCATTGAATAGTCAGAGGCATTCCATCTTATCTTTCTGTAAGCCTCTCTTGAGAATGCCCTAAAGCCAGACTGTGTGTCGTTTAATCTTAAATTATACAAAATACCCACAACATTTGAAATAAACCAGTTCCCGAATCTTAAAATCAGAGGCATTTTACTGCTCAATTTTCTATAGCCAAAAACAATATCGTATTTGCTTAATTTCTCAATAAATCTTGGAAGGTCTTCTGGACTATGCTGGGCATCTGCATCCAGCACAATGATAAATTTTGCATTCTTGGCAGCGTAATCACATCCGGTCTTTAGCGCAGCGCCTTTTCCCAAGTTTATAATGTGCTTTAAGACAATAGCTCCTGACTTTTCAGCAATTTCGCTTGTGTTGTCTTTGCTTCCGTCATCTATAACTATAACTTTATCTACATATTTCTTGGTTTTTTTAATTATATTTCTTATATTCTTTCCTTCATTGTAAGCTGGAATAACAGCCCAAATTTTGTTGGTAGCCATTTAAGAATTGCTTGTTAAATTAGTAACTAATTTTTCTTGCTGAGGCTTTTTGAAAAAATCAACATAGTCCTGTACCATACTTACATTTTTTCCCGTCCAATCAACTTTGTAAGTATAGATGTCAGTTCCTGTCAAACCTCTTTGATGATTGAACAAGTCAAAATATTTGAGGCCGTGGCCCTGCATATAAAACATCCTTATGAACATGCTGCCTGTCAGTTCTTTGCTCGATAAAACACCTTCTACTTCATTTTCATTTAATGGAATTATTGTAATCCCAAAATCCAGTGTTTCTCCGCTAAAATCTTTTCTTATCATTCCATTTTCTGTTGTAAATGCAGCTGCTTTAGGCTTTACAATACCCTGCTGGCTTATTCCAAATACTTCATATGAGGAATAATTTATCTGCAACCCATTGCTGCACACATAAACCTCTTCATTTTTCCTGCAATTGACTGTGCCGCCGTAGCCGGGCCAGGGAGCTACCCAGGAATTTGCTTCAGAATCGCTGGTTATAGCTTGCATCTCAAAGTAAATGTTTTCTGCCTTTTCCTTGCTATAGTTAAATTTTTTCATCATGTAATCAGTTGCTTGGTCCTGAGGCATTTTTCTTGCGTTGAACCAAATATCTGCTCTTTCAAAATTCCAAGAGCCAAAATGGCTCCAAACCCCGGATTTGCCAATCATGTCTTCTGATGCAATGATAAAAGCTTCCGGCGGATTGCAATGACTGGAACTTAGTATTTTACTTGCTTGCTCATTGCTCAATCCATATCCAAGAAGCTTCTTGCTCGCATCTTCTTTATCCAGTACAATTATTTCCTTTATAATTTTCACAGATTTTACTAAGTCGTTAGTAATATTGGACAATTTTATTGTTGCCGTATTATGGTCACAGTCAAGCATTCTTATTATGCCAAATGCCTCTGCTTCGTTGTCTGTCATAAAAAATCTTCCAACCCAATGCGAAGCTGCGTCTGTTTGAGTGGTGCCGTCAAAAGTCACTCTTCTGTCTGCAAGCGCCTTAAAATGATGGCCAAAATCCCACCAAGATGTAATAATAGCATCTTTTGTAGAATTATTATTAATCAGGCTTAATGTATTATACCATGCATCATTTATTAAAGGGATGTCAGAGCCTGCAGAGTTTATAGCACCTCTTATAGGGTTGACATACACCAAAAGAAGCAGAATGATAATCACACTGCTTGCCACAGCTTTATGTATCTTAAGCTCTTTAGTTGATATTCTTGACAAAATTGTGTAAATTCTGCCAAGCGCAACACCAAATGCTACGCTGAATGCAGGAGCAAGAAGCAAAGTAAATCTTATCCCTTTTATGCTTGCATAAATAGTGGAAACCATCCACAAAGCCAGCAATATGGAAAGCCTGAAATCATAAGATGAATCTTTTTTGTAAATAGCTATAAGAATCCTCAATATAACTGGAAGCATTATCCAAACAAGAAGAACAAATACAGCATCTTGCAAGCCGCTTTTCCTGACAAAAAAATATGCCCAATAGAAAAAGCCTGAAAGGATAAAATAAACATAATCAAATTTACTGAAACCATTATTTCTGGAGATGGCTAATACTAAGCCCATCAGGCTTATGAAAAATAAAAATGGACCGCCAACAGAATTTATTATTGCATTTATTGAACCTTCGCCAAGCTCTGCAACTGTAGTTAGCACATTCGGCCATATGTATGGCGTGACTGGAGATTTAATCGAAGGGAAGCTAAACGGACCGAGAAAGCTGTTCCTAAATTCTAAAAATCCGGAGAATAATCCGGCAAAGACGGCCGTAGATATAAAATAAGCAATGCCTATGACTATTATATTCCTTGCATTATGGTTTAATACAAAAAATTTCGGATTTCTAATTTCCTTGAAATTTACTGCCATTAAATATGCAAATGTGACAGATATTGTTACAAGCAAGAAATCAAATATATACCACCAGCCGCTCCACGATAGAGTGTAAAGTCCTGTGAAAAATCCTGCAAGTATTGTAACTGCAAGAAGCTTCCATATATTTTTTATGTCCTCTGTTATGACAAACAGCCAAGTGATCATTAATGGGAAAAATACTACCCATGCGTCGCTGTCAGCATGCCCAAATAAGGTTCTGCCCAAGAAAGCAACATTAACAGCCATAATCAGTCCTGCAAAAAAACTGCCTGCGTTGCCGGCAATTTTTTTAGCAATTAAAGAAACAAGCAAAACAGATAGTGCAGCTACAAAAACCGGGTAATAGAACATAGAGCGCATAATTGTCAAATCCGGCACGAAAAAATGCAAGACTTTGTAGAAATAAGCCAGGAAATATATGTGGAAAAAATCAGCTGTAACAAATCTTCCAACAGGAGCTATCTGATAAGTATCAAATGACCTGCCATCTTTCAGAATATCGCCTGGATATCCATGGTCAATAATATTTTTTACATACCTAAACCAATAATAAGGGTCAATATCTGGCATGTAGTTTTTGCCATTTTCATCCTGGAAAAATGATTTTATATAGTCTGATGTTGCTTTTACCTGCGCATCAATCTGGTTATTGTTCTGGCTAATTACCTTCTGCATCTCTGTATCTACAAGAGCATTTTTGTTTGCTTCAGGCAGATTTGGGTATTGCTGGTCTATGCCAGATTTTATTTGGGATTTCAAATTATTCATCACACTGCTTGTTGCCCAGTCATCTGCAAAAGTCAAGTAGCCGGCTTGCATCCTGACATAAATCGACAGTATTATGGGGATAAGAATAAGGAATATGATGCCATATTTTCTGAAGAAATCTGAAATCCTGCCCCAGTCAATTGGCAATTCTTCGCCTTCGGAAGATTCTTTAGTTTCTTTTGATTTGAAAAAATTCTTTACCTTGCTGAAATCTATTGATATCTCTTCTTCCTTATTTTCTTTTGCTGTTTCTTTTGGTTGGGCTTCTGTAACTGGCTTTTCTTCTTTTTTCTCGCTCTTAAAGAAATTCTTGATTTTGCTTAAGTCAATAGATATTTCATCGTCTTCTTTTGGATCCATAAAATATAACCACCATAGTAAAGGTAAAGAGAGTGTTTTAAAAAGGTTTTGTTAATGTTAAATCAGGAAAATAATATCTTCGAGAAATACAAAAATCTTGGCTCTCTCAGCAATAAATTTGCAACTAAGGGAATTGGAGTGTCTCTGTCATATTTTTTCAATATCCTTCTCACATTAGGCTTGTTCATCAGGTTTAGCAGCATATCATAATCTTTGTCAGTAAATTTGTTCAAAATATTTCTAATTTTCAGGTGCAATAATAATTCCCTTCCAGACTGCTTTTTGAACTCTTTATTATAATTTTTGTTTTTAAGTATGCAGTCGCATAAAGTTTGTGCAGCTTTTAACGATGGGATTATGCCGCCTCCTGTTGTGGCTTTGAGTTGCGTGGCAGCATCGCCTATCAAATATATATTATCTTTTTGTATGAGCTTTTTTGGATTATACAAGGGTATTAATCCAGATTCCCAGCAAATAGTCTTATCGCTGCCTGTTCTTTGCTTTAAAAATTTGTAGAAATAATGCTGGGCATTTTCAAAGCAGCCAATTCCAAGCCTTGCAGTATTTTCTGATTCTGGAACAACCCAACCGAAGAAATTAGGAAAATCAGTTCCGAAATATGTTTCAAATAATCTTGTGTTCATATCTAGCTTTACTTTTGCCTGCATACCGATATAGTTTTTGGAATTTGAATCTATGCCTGCTGCTTTAGCCACAGCAGAATAAGGTCCATCAGCACCAACAACGACATCAGTCTTGATTTCTTTTGTTCTATTGTTTTTTTTGTCTTTTATTTTTATTGAGTTTTTTCCATTGAAGCTCATAAACTGATGATTCAGGAAAATTTCAGCACCTTCATCTTGAGCCATTTCTGCAACAAACTGATCGAATTTGTCGCGCCACATAACTATCTCATCTACACTGACTGTTATCCTATTATTTTTGCTTACGACAACAACCTTGTCAAGTTTTTTTGCCACAACATTATTTTTGAGCTTGAAAAATCTTTCAATAGAATGTGTTACAATGCCAGTGCACTGAACGGGCCTGCCAATTGTGTCATGCTCTTCGAAAACTGTCACTTTCTGGCCCTGCTTTGCCAATAAATATGCTAAATAGCTGCCTGCTGGGCCTGCTCCTATTATTGATATCATGAATTTTGGAATAGGCACTAGATTTATATATATAATGCACTTTATAAATCCTAGATGTATCTACTATATAATAGCGAAAGATTTAAATATAAGCTCTTAAACCATATATATTTGTACCTACTATTAGATAGTTAAAATCGTGACAAGGGTGGTTATGATTAAGAAAATACTAACAGCATTTTTGCTGATATTCGGAATTTTGGCTAGCAGTGTTTCTGCTTCAAGCTTTGATGTTTCTATAGACAGAGTTATGGTTAATGGCAAAGTAATGTCACAATCAAGCACTAATTTAATTGATGATGCTAATGTATTCTCTGTTTTAGTGGATTTAACAGCTGTCCAGACGCTTGAAAAAGCGCATATAGAGGCTACATTAAGAGGCAGGCAAAGCTCTGATTCAGTTTCAGACGCAACAAGCGTATTTGATCTGGCAAAGAATACAAGCGCAACAAAAGCATTGGCATTAACTTTGATTGACAGCCTAAAGAGAGAGACAGAATTTGATTTAAGGGTAAAAATTGTTGATGCCGATGGAAGCTCAGAGCAGAAAAATTATGTAATAAAGACAAAGAAGACCACATTAAGAAAAGCTCTTGATGTTTCTGTAGACAGGGTAAAGGTAAATAATCAAGTAATAGCTGCTTCAAGAACAAATTTTATTGATGAAAGCAATGATTTTGATGTTTTGGTTGAATTTACAGCTCTTGAGGATTTGGAAGATTCTCATGTTGAAGCTGTTCTGAAAGATTTGAATACAGGAAATGTGGTTGCAGATGCCTCACCAATCTTTGACTTGGCTGAAGATTCAAGCACTTCAAAATTGCTGAAATTGGAATTGCTTGATGTGCTAAAGCAAAGCAACTCATTTGAATTATCTATTAAGATTATAGATGCGGATGGAAATTCCGTAACTCAAATTTATGGATTAAGGATGAGAGATGGGACTTTTGTTTCTGGAAATTTAGACATATCAATTGACAGCGTTGAAATTGAGGATGATGTTGTTGCTGCAAATGAAAACAATTTCCTTGTTTTGGGAGAGAAAAAGGATATGGATGTTGATGTGAGGCTTACATCGCTTGAAAACGTTGAAGATGCCCATGTTGACGCAATCTTGACTCTTGAAAATGGAGATGTGGTTGCAGACGCAACATTGACATTTGATATTGGGAAAAACCAGCAAACTATCAAGAGATTGGAGCTTCCTATCTTAAGCAAATTCAGGCAGAACAGCTTGAAGCTCAAAATCAGAATAACTGATGCTGACGGAAATTTTGCAGAGAAAGTTTATGGATTGAAAATTAGCCAGCAAAAATCGCCTTTTGTTGTGAGCTATACAACTTTAAATCCTGAAAATGGCCAGGCAGGAAAATCTTTGGGAGTTGCTTTGAGCTTCAGGAATTTGGGAGCATCACCGCTTGAAGACATAGTTGCAACAGTAAGCATACCAGAGTTAGGATTAAGCTCTTCAAAGGCAATTAATTTGATTGATAACAAGAAGGGTTTATTGACTCAGGAATTTGTTTTAAGAATTCCAGAGGATGCAGAAACAGGGACTTACACATTAAGGTCAGAAGTAAAATCACAATTCAGCGGTCTGAGCGAAGTTAAGGAAATACCATTTTTTGCAGCTGGCAAGACAAGCCAGGTTTTGGGCAATGAGAAGCTTCTGATAAATCTGCCAAT
>CAYOWR010000032.1:2575-8044 GCA_964407725.1 uncultured Methanosarcinales archaeon | reverse complement strand
ATCTCCAGCCTCTTGGCATATCATATTTCCAGAGATTTTTTATTCCCCATTTATGAATATATTCTTTAGGGATAAGCCTTTTCGGAATGTGGATTCCTGCAAATGCATTATATCTCAAGTCTTTTATAGCTTTAATTATAGACTTTTTAACAAAATCGTCTTCCGGTAAAGAGTAAAAATTATCTTCTAGCTCATCAGAAATAAAAACAACTTTAGAAGGCTTTATCATACTTTAATCTCCGCTCTTTGTCTTAACTTTTTTGCCAACTCAGGATTCCAAATATATCCAATTTTCCCTTTTCTGTCTATCGCAATCTTGTTAATTTCCTGCAGATAATCCAAAACAACTAAGTAAGTCTGCCACATAACCTTTTTTGGCAATTTTTTCCATAATTTTGTTCTATTGAACTCACCACTATATTTATCAATCATTTTTTCTACCATCAGCACTGTATCTAGCGTTGGCGACCTTACAAACGGATTTTTTAATAGTTGTTTTTGCATAGCAATATTAATATATCAATTGATATATAAAGGTTTCGTTTTGAAGTTAAAGATATTCAAGAAATTATTTTTGAGAAACGAAAAGATTTTACTATTAATTTTCAGCCATTCTGGCTTTATGAGTTTGGATTCCATCACAGAAATATAGTTTCGGATTGGTTTTAAAGTTTATCTTTTCAATTTGCCTAAAGTCCTTTTTCCTTTAATATCTGTGTAAGAGGAACAGGTCGGCCATCTCTATATGTATGGATAGCAGTTTTTGTATTACCTCCTGGGAAAATAACAGGTGTTACTTCAGCTGCTGGAATCATGGCCTGAAGAACATATGGTCCAGGTGTTGAATACATTTCTTTTACAGCATCTTTTAATTCGGCTTTAGTTGATACGACGCGCCCAGGAACATTATATCTGATTCCACCCGGCATATTAACACTATATGACCTAGCGAGATTTGGAAAGTCAAAATTAACCATCCCATTATAAGCCAAATCACTTGAAACCGTATTTCCATTATGCCTTTCATCGAGCCAGAAGTGTACCATGCCCAAAACTCCATCAGCAAATACAACGACTTTGAGTGGAACATTTTCAGGACCAAATTCTGCAACACACCTAGCAACGTCAAACCATTCATGAGCACTCATTATGGTGCAGCCATCACCTTGGCCGACAAGTACAGGTTTCATTGGCAAATTGTAATCATTTATTGCCCTTATTGTACCCAGTCCTGCACCTAAGGCATAACCCATGCACCCAAGTCTCCCCGATGAAAGCTTGGTCCTTCCAGTCATTGATGCAATCCTCATCTGGTGGGCACCAACATCGGTTATCACGTATGCATCATTGAAAACTCTATCAAGCTCAGTTATCACATGTTCGGAAAGTAAGCCGTCTATAGATGAGTAATCTGGTTTTTTAAGTTCTGAGTGCCATCTCTCAATTTTGGCGTTCCATTCATGGTGATTATGCGGCTCGTTAATTTGTCTTAATTCCTGAAGCAGTATTGATAAAAATTGATTTACATCTCCAACTACACGATAAGTTGGCTGTATAATTTTTCCTATCTGCCTGAAATCTCTGTCAACGTGTACAATCATGATTCCGTCATGAGGATTTCCATCATGGCTGCCGAGCATCAATCTGTCGTCAATACTCGAACCTAAATACATCCTGAAGCTACTTCTGGCATGAGCTAAGTTAGCTTCTGAGCTTCCGTGCATTCCACCAAGCCCGAGATTCCGGGAATTTTTAGGCGAAAGCACATCCAGGCCGAATAGAGAAGTAACTGCATACAATTCTTCCATTTCCATTAATTGATTTACATTATCTGATGCCCCCCTGGCGCCTTGTCCCAAAATAAGTAATGGATTCCTGGCTCTTCTGAGCGCATAAGCAATTTGCCTGGTATCATCCTGATTAATATTACTACTATAATCTAAAGGAAGGTCTAGTTGGCCGGAATTAAGTAACTCTTCAAGGGAGAGATATGGGACAGATGATGCTAATACATCTCTTGGTAAATCCAATAAAACACTGCCCGGTCTTCCATTAACTGCAACTCTATAACCATCCAGGACCAGCCTTTGAGCAGCGTTGGGGTCATCAATATATATTGCTTTCTTGGCCAAGCTTCCCCCTAAAGCCGCTGAAACAATATCGCACCCTTGAAATGCATCAGGAGGGGCATTTCGTGGAACATTGCCTGTAAATACCAATAATGGCCTTGAATCATCGCGGGATTGGCGGATTCCTGTCAATGCCTTAATGGCAGCGGGGCCAGAAGTAACCTGTAAAACACCAACAGTTTCATATCCAAATTCTCTGGCAAGAGTGCCATAAGCCTCTGCTTGAAATGCAGCACCAATTTCATCTCCACACAAGGTATACTTAATATTGGTTCCGTCTTTTGTGGCAGCATCATCAAGATTCATGGATGCGCCGCCAGGAATTCCAAATATACGTTTAACCCCCAGCTCTTCAAGAGTTTTTATCACAGCTTCCGCAACGGTTAGTTTATTCATTTTTGTTTGAATTTTTATAGCCCTATTACATCACCCATTTTTTGAATGTAGAAAATTGTTTAGTGGCTCAAGCCACAATAACAGAGCTAATAATAGCAGAAATTACTGACAAATATGAAATATTTCGCCCCATAGCGAATGAAATCTATCAGCTCTTTTTAAATATATTGTTTTTGACAAGCTTAAGTGAAGACAGCTTATACAAGGCTATTTTTAGGAGTTACTTCAATTCTCCCGAAGCCCATGCCTTCAATTTCTCATACTTTTGATTGCCGCAAAGCTTCTTGCCTGTCTTTTCGTTGTAGAAAAAAGGAATTCCGCCGCAAAAAACATTGCCATCAGGATTTTTGTCTATTTCCTCAAGCCATGCAGCATTCTCTGCATTGTGCCAGACTTCAACATGAACAATATGCAAGCCAGTCTCTTTTTCAAGCTGCTCTATTAAAGGGTCCATTTCCTTGCAATGAACGCATTCTGTGCCAGAAAACATAATTAGCCTTCCTTGGTTTTCCTTGCTGGCAGTGTCGCTCATTTTACACCATTTACTGATTTTATTAATTGTTTAAAAATGTTTGTTTTGTTACTTCTATTAATCAAAAGATTTTTATATTTGCGATAACAAACCTAAATAATGAAAAAATTATGGATTTTTATTATAATATTATTAGTTATTGGAATTCCGTTTGCATGGTACACAATTTCTCCGATATTCAGAGTTTTGGAAAAGGATGAAGCATCGCCTTTAGTTGTAAAGGACGCAATGGATTCTATGGATGCAAAGACAAAAGCAGAGTTTGAGAAGCAGGTAGAGGCAATGAAAGATAAAATAATGGTTATGGACGATTCAATGCCATCTGCAAATATTGTTGCCAAAGGCGAATTCATTGCAAGAGCGCATGATGTCAAAGGAAGAGCGCTGCTGATAGAAAAAGACGGCAAGAAAATTGTCAGATTTGAAGATTTTGAGACAATTAACGGCCCGGACTTGAGAATTTACCTTTCATCTGATTTAAGCAACGACGATTTTGTTGAATTGTCAAAAATAAAAGCCACAAAGGGCAATGTAAACTATGAAGTTCCTGAAGGAATTGATACTGCCAAATACGATAAAGTTTTAGTGTGGTGCAAGGCATTTGGAGTTTTGTTTAGTTATGCTGTACTTTCTTAATCAGCCAACAAATTTAATATACCCATGTGACAATGCAAATGTAGGCATTTTTCTCAGGATTGGCTGCAGCAAGCTGACCGGGGGGAATTTTCTTGAGGGAAATAAATACTTATCAAATTCACTGCGCTTATTTGTGATTTTATCGTACACATAATTACCTATGGCCGCACACCATGGTAATCCAGCTGCAGCTCCTGTATAATAAACATCATTCATTTTGCTGTCTTGGGCAACTATTGGAAGGAAATCTTTTGAAATGCCAAGCATACCAGGCCACATATATTCCCATTTTATCTTTATATTTGGAAATTTTTTCTTGAAATAGCCGCTGAGCTTCGTGTAAATTTTGGTATTGTTGTGTATTTCATTCCAATAATAAAGAGAGATTACGTCTCCCCCGCCTATAAGCAGCCTGTTGCCGCCAATAGGACGGAAATATTTATAGTTTAAGTCAGAATCCCATACCATCATTTGTTTTTCAGGAAAAATATCCTTCATCTGCTTATTGCTTAAAGTTTCACTTACCATAAGATAAGTCTGAACATGATACACATCTTTATCATTCTCTTTAAGTTGAGGAATGAATCTGTCAGTGCAAACAATTGCATTGTCAAATTTAATTTTATGGCTATTTTCTGCATGTAAGAAATTATTGCTCATTTCTTTAATTGATGCTTTTTCAAAAATTCTTAAACCTAAACTTTTCAATATGCTTTTCATGCCCTGGCAATATAAATAGCCGTTTATTGCAAAGGTATTGTAGTATCTAACGCCAGCATCATAATTATTAGTTGATAAAACATTGTTTAGGGCATTTTTATAGTATATTTTTGTTTTATAGCCTAAATCTTTTCTTGTCTTGTATTCCTCTTCAACGCTTTTAATGCTTTTTTTATTGTTTGCAACAAAAAATGCATCTTGAATTAGGTAATCACATTCAATATTATTTTTCTTGATATTTTTTCTTATAAATTCAACTCCAAAATTGCCAAAATCCCAAAGTTTTTTCGCGCCTTCTTTGTCAAACCTTTTTATAAACTCACTTAATCCAAATTCCGAATCTGGAGTGATAAAACCAGAGCTTTTTCCAGTTGCTCCTGCTGCGCAGAAATCCTTCTCAAGCAAAACAACCTTAAAGCCTTTTTTAATGAAAGCCTGCGCTGCAGACAATCCAGTCATTCCACCTCCAATAATTGCAATATCAGTTTTCAAATCTCTATTTAATTGTTGAATTTTGGGTTTTTTCTTGGTATACCAATACACAACATCTTTTGGCCGATCCATTTTTGCTAAATATACAAACCTCCGTAATACCCCACTAAAGAACTTATTGCTCCAATAATAATTCCTCTAAACATAGCACCAATCTTTCTTTTCACGTAATAAGCAGCAAATAGCAGTAAAACCCACACAATGCCTGTAAAAAATGTAAAGATAATTTCATTGTAAAACATGCTGGTAAACACCAACAGCGCAAGAGACCTGGCAACATATAAATCAGAATCTTTAATTACAAAATATAACAAAGAAATAACAATAAAAGCAATAATTATCCGGTAAAGGATAATTCGGTAATCTCCAATTACCAGCCTTATTACAACCAAAAAATAAAATGGTATGCTTCCTAAAGCCAGTAAATCACGAGCAATTTCTTTGAGCCATTTCTTCATAAAATATATAAACACAATAAGAATATATTAATTTTACTAAAAAATACCAGTATTTTGGGGAGTTTCGTGGAGATAAAAAACATGGTTATGGTGCACTATATTATAG
>CAYOWR010000032.1:0-2565 GCA_964407725.1 uncultured Methanosarcinales archaeon | reverse complement strand
AGCTTAAGCTTTTTACTGGCAACAACGCCTTACTTTATTGCTAATTATTTCTTAGAAATTTTAAATTTATCTCAAAAATCTTTCACTGCTTGGTTTCATTCAGCCAAACTATATCATTTACAACAAAAGGCGGCGTGGAAAACAACAGTATCTCAACTGGAGCATCGCCAATTCTTTCAAAGCTGTGTGGAACTCCGGCTGGTATAGCAACCAATTGTCCTGGCCCAACTTCTGCACTTACTGTGCCTATTGTGCCTTTTGCCCTGCCTTTGTAGATGTAAACGAAATGATTTTCTTTGGAATGCATATGCATTGGAATTGCTCCGTCAACCCTCAATAACTCAATGCTTCCAGTCAGAGTTTCTGCGAGAACAGAGTACTTGAAATAAGGTCCTTCCTGGTCGAGCTGGCCCATTCTCTTTGGGATATCATAAATCGCTGCATTGACAGGCTTTTGAGTTACTGTCTTAAGATCGCCTGGAAGAAGGTATCCAATAACTAATCCTATTATAAAGAGCAGAACAAACAAAGTCTGCATTGTTTTCTTTTTCATCTTGCAAACCTAAATTCACGCAGTTATATAAATACTTTTTGGTAGTGATTAAGAATTTTTACTACTGAAGAAAACGACAAGATTTAAATGCCCAGCAAAATGATAGCCTATCAAACCAAAACTATTTATAACAATAAAATTTACTTCCTACAAAAATGAAGCAATATCTTGATGCTTTAAGGTATGTTCTTGAAAACGGAACAGACAGAAAAGACAGGACTGGAATAGGAACAAGAGCAGTTTTTGGAATGCAATTACACTTTAATATGGAAGATGGATTTCCTGCAATGACAACAAAAAAGCTTGCATGGAATTCTGTTGTTTCTGAATTATTATGGTTTATTGAAGGCTCTGATGATGAAAGAAGATTGGCAGAAATTCTTTATGGAACAAGAGACAAAAGCAAAACAACAATATGGACTGCAAATGCAGAAGCTGATTACTGGAAGCCAAAGGCAAAATTTGAAGGTGATTTGGGAAGAATTTACGGCGTGCAATGGAGAAGATGGAAATCACCTGACGGAAAAGAAATTGACCAATTGGAAAATGCAATCAAGCTTATTAAAGAAAATCCGACAAGCAGGAGGATAATTGTGAATGCGTGGAATGCCGGCGAATTAAGTGAAATGGCCTTGCCTCCTTGCCATGTATTCTTCCAATTTTTTGTCTCGAATGGAAAATTGTCAATGCAAATGTACCAAAGAAGCTGCGACATGTTTTTAGGAGTCCCATTCAACATTGCTTCTTATTCATTATTGCTGCATATGGTTGCGCAAGTCACAAACTTGAATCCCGGAGAATTTGTCCACACATTAGGAGACGCCCATATATATCACAATCATTTTGAGCAAGTAAAAGAGCAATTGTCAAGAAAACCATTTCCATTGCCAAGATTATGGCTAAATCCAAATGTAAAAAATATTGATGAATTCAAAATGGAAGACATTAAATTGGAGAATTACCAATATCATCCGCCAATAAAGGCGCAGATGGCTGTTTGAAGTTTCATATTTAAAATAATAAAGGCGGCAAACACGGATTTCTTTGTGAAATCCTACTCACAAAGGATTTTTGCGGACTTCGTAACGCAAAAATCCTCTGCATTCGATTTGCCGCCAGTAACATGTGAGCGAGTGAAACGAGTTCACTCGCATTCGACTGGATGAAAATTGAGTGCAGAACTTTTTTCCCTACGAAGTCTGGAAAAAAGTTTTGCGAATAGCATTTTGACCGACAAAATGCGTGTTTGAATCCAACGTTGTTGGAATTTATATTAATGCAACAACATTTTTGAAATAAAATGATAATCTCTCTAATAGCAGCAATGTCAAGAAATATGGTTATCGGAAAAAATAATAAATTGCCTTGGAAGTTAAGCGCCGATTTGAAACGTTTCAGGAAAATAACCTCTGGAAAGCCAGTTATAATGGGCAGGAAAACTTTTGAGAGCATTGGCAGGCCGCTGCCTAACAGGATAAATATTATTATAACACGAGACAGCAATTATAAAGCAGAAGGCTGCGTTATCGCTAATTCTGCCGCTGATGCTTTGAAGGCTGCAAAAAATCATGATGAGATAATGATTATTGGAGGCGAGCAAATATTCAAAGAGTTTCTGCCAATCGCAAACAGGATGTATTTGACATTAATAGATGAAGATTTTGAAGGCGATGCTCATTTTCCGGAATATGATAAAAATAAATGGAAAGAGGTTTCGCGGGAAGCGCATGAAGATAATAGTTTAAAATATTCTTTTGTAAATTTAGAAAAAATACTACCTGAAGAATAATAATTTTATCATCTGCACAATAAACCCGATTAGGCCAATAACCAGGATTCCCAAGCCGCTTACTTTTACTATTGTCTTGAATTCAATCGCATCAGGTCTTTTTGTAATCTTAAGGACCCTAATACACTCCTGAATGAATGATTTAACCTTATACTGCCATGAAGCTGTGTCTTGTTCTTCCATTACTTGGCAGAATTTCTTGCTATTTAAAAAGTTTATTAAA
>CAYOWR010000031.1:0-8114 GCA_964407725.1 uncultured Methanosarcinales archaeon | reverse complement strand
ATTTTATTTGTTGATTTATAAACCTTTGACACCACTTAGAAGGTAAAATAATGCTGTTGTCAAAATGATTGCGTTTCTTATGAATTTAGTCTTTTTAAGCGCTATTTTCGGACACTTAAGCAATAATTATTTATAGAAGCTATATGCAAAATAGCCATAACTTAGGTTTATTATAGTGGTAAGGTGGCAGTAAATAAAGAGGCTGGTACAAAAAGGACTTTTATAGATATAAGAAACTCTATTCTTTTGTCTCTTGCATCGGGCCAGAAAACAATAAATCAGATTTCCAGTGAAACAGGTATAAACTGGAAAACTGTTGACAATCATCTGGTTTATTTAATGGGAAAATTGCTTGTTAAAGAGGCTTTTACTTCTCCTTATGTCAGAATTTTTGAACTGACTGCTTTCGGCAAAGATCATTTGAGAAAAAATCTTGGAAAGAATATTCGCATCTCAGACAATAAACTAATTAAAATCAACGGTGAAACATGAAAGTATTGATGTTCGGCTGGGAATTCCCGCCATTAAGCACTGGCGGCTTGGGAACTGCATGCTATGGCCTGACTAAAAGCCTGAGCAGGAAAGGCTTAGAAATAACTTTTGTGCTGCCATATGCTGCAGAGATAAATGACGCAGACTTTGTTAAAATAATCCCTGCAGGAAACATCAAAATAAGGAAAATTGCTTCGGCATTGCAGCCATACATGTCCTCGAAAGATTACAGATATTCATTAAGCAGAAAGCAAAGCCCAAAAATTTATGGCTCGACATTATTTGACGAGGTTCATAGATACACTATTGCAGCAGAGAAGATTGCAGAGGAAGAGGACTTTGATGTAATACACTCCCACGACTGGATGACTTTTGGGGCAGGGATAGCTGCAAAAAAGAAGAAAAACAAGCCTTTGGTGCTGCATGTTCATGCTACCGAATTTGACAGAACTGGCGGCCATCATGTTAATCAATATGTTTATGACGCAGAAAGACAAGGCATGCACAAAGCAGACAAAGTGATAGCAGTGAGCAATTTTACAAAGCACAAAATCATGGCTCATTATGGCGTTCCAGCAGAAAAAATAAAAGTAGTGCATAATGCAGTTGATTTCTCGCAATATACTTACGATGAAAATTTTGAGCTCAGGAAAACTGACAAGGTAGTGTTGTTTTTAGGAAGACTTACACTTCAAAAAGGCCCTGATTATTTTATTTATGCTGCAAAGAAAGTTCTGGAGCACGAACAGAACGTCAAATTTATTATAGCAGGCACTGGAGATATGGAGCCCTTCATCATAGAAAAGGCAGCAGAGCTTGGAATTGCAGATAAAGTACTCTTTGCTGGCTTCTTAAACCAGGACGATGTTGAAAGGGCGTACAAAATGGCAGATGTGTATGTAATGCCTTCTGTTTCAGAACCATTTGGAATAACTGCATTGGAGGCAATGAAGAACAAAACATCAGTCATCGTGTCAAAGCAAAGTGGTGTTTCAGAAGTAGTCAGGCACTGCCTAAAAGTTGATTTTTGGGACGTAAATGAGCTTAGCAACAAGATAATATCGCTTTTAAGGTACAAGCCATTGCACGAAACAATAAAGGAAAATGCATATTTTGAGGTCAAAAAATTCAATTGGGACATTCCGGCAGAAAAATGTTTGAATGTTTACAACGAAGTAATTAGTAAAAGTTAAATATAAGAATAAAATCAACAATCAAAACGCAATAACGAGAAATCAATAAAAAATAATCAATAATAAAAATTCAATATGAAAAAAATAATAATTTAAAAAAATTTCAAAAATCTAGAACGACCTCTTGCAGTAAAAGTGTTTGAGGTAACCCGTTTGTAATTTTATTTGTTAATGTATAAATAAGCGAGCCCGAGCGGTGTGGCAAGACAGCGAGGGCGAGCACAAGATATTGCGAGCGTCTGTAAAAGACGCGAGCGGATTAAAAATTAATTTAAGGATAAAATAAAAAAAATTAATGTCAAATAAAAAATTAAAACAAAAATGGTAAGCGTTTGCTTTTATTTCCAGCTGCATCAGCCGCCTAGGCTTAGAAAGTATTCTGTCTTTGAGATTGGACACCATAATAATTATTTTGACGGGCATAAAAACCAGTCAATAATCAGAAAAGTGACTAACAAATGCTATCTTCCAGCTAATAAAATAATCCTTGATTTGATAAATAAGACAGATGGCAGGTTTAAGGTCGCGTATTCCATGACAGGAATTGTCTTAGAGGAATTGGAAAAATTTGCGCCAGAAGTGATTGACAGCTTTAGGCAGCTCGTGGATACCGGATGCGTTGAAATTTTGGATGAAACATATCATCATACGCTTTCTTATCTGTATTCAAAAGAAGAGTTTAAGGAACAGGTTGAACTGCATAATAAAAAAATCAGGCAATTGTTTAATTTTAAGCCGACAATTTTCAGGAACACAGAGCTTGTTTATAACAATGAAATTGCGGCATTTGTGGAAAAGATGGGCTATAAAGGCATTCTTGCAGAAGGCGCCGACCACATTCTTGGCTGGAGAAGCCCGAATTTCCTTTACAGGCCGAAAGGCTCTGAAAAAATCAAGCTGTTGCTCAAGAATTACAGGCTTTCAGATGACATAGCATTCAGGTTCTCAGAAAAAGGCTGGAAAGAATATCCATTGACAGCGCCAAAATATGCGCAGTGGATAAACAAGATTAATGGCAATGGCAATATCGTGAATTTATTTATGGACTATGAGACATTTGGAGAACATCAATGGGAAGATAAGGGCATATTTGAATTTTTGAAGCATCTTCCATCTGAGATTCTCAAGCACAAGGACAATGATTTTATAACACCAAGCGAAGCAATAAAAAAATATGATGCGATTGCAGAGCTTGACTTTCCCCACTTTGTAAGCTGGGCAGACATTGAAAGAGATTTAAGCGCTTGGCTTGGCAACAGAATGCAGCAGGAAGCTGCCAGGCAGATTTATGCTATGGAGCAAAATGTGAAGTTGTCAAAAAATCCAGCCTTGCTTGATGAATGGAGAAAGCTGCAGACAAGCGACCATTTTTACTATATGTGCACCAAATGGTTTAATGATGGTGATGTGCATAAATATTTCAATCCATACGATAGCCCTTATGAAGCTTTCATTACATACATGAACATACTTAACGATTTCAGGATTAAGGCAGGCAAATTAAGCACGATTAAAGCCGAAAATAGTCTTCGCGATTAAGAAATTTCACTTAAGAGATATTGTATAGAGAATTTTGAAATATATCAATTTATCTAAAAATTATGAATTTTTAAACAAAGCAAATCATGGATTTGCGAGTGCCCGAAAACTTATAGTTTTCGGCATTTCGAAAACCTTGTAGGTTTTCTCTATGTCAAAATTCTCTAAGAGAACTTTGAATGAAAATTGTGAAAATAATGAATTTTTCAAAGTTCTCTATATATAATGTATATAGATTAGATTTAATATATACCTCCAAAAGGTTTGTGAAAATGAATAAGATTGTTATTATAGCGGCGCTGAGTATAGTATTTCTGTTTGCAATCAGCTGCGTCTCAAATTCTGAAGAAGATCATGAATCACCGCTTGAAAGTTTTGCAGAATGCCTTTCTGAGAATAACGCAAAGATGTACGGCGCTTACTGGTGCCCGCACTGCAACAGCCAAAAAGAAATGTTTGGAGAGAGCTGGCATCACATTAATTATATTGAATGTTCTTTGCCCAATAGGGCCGGCCAGACACAAGTATGTGCTGATGCTGGTGTAAAAGCCTATCCAACATGGGAATTCAATGATGGTTCTAGAGTTGAAGGCGGGATGACTCTGCTCCAGCTGGCTCAAAAAACAGGATGCAGCCTCGGCTAATTTATTAAAATCAACAATATAAATTTTAAATCTTTAGGGAGGGAATGTCAGTCGAATGCGAGAGCTCGGGTGATATGCGAGTGAGCTTCGTTGCGAACTCGCTCACAACTCACTATGCTCTCGCTCGCTCATCTCAATGCACTTTACCGATTCGATTTGTCATCCACCCACCCAGTGAAAGTTAAGTGTTCAGGTGCAATAATTCCGAAAAATATAAATATAGAGAATAAAAGAGATATATTTAGGTGATATCGTGGCTAAAAAAAGAGGCAAGTCAGTCAAATCTAGTTCTAAGGAGAAAAAACTCCAGTCTGTTGAAGTAATAATACGCAAAAAAATCCTTGGAGAAGCTCCAGAAGAGCATCATTTTGTTGTTGCTGATGGAAAGAAGCTCAAGAATATTATGGAGTTGGCTGATGCACTGGAAACTATGAGCGAAGAAATCTTTAGACATCATGCCAATGAAGTAAAAAATGATTTTAGCTCATGGGTCAAGGATGTTTTCTATGACCACAGCCTTGCAGAGGACATTTCAAGGGCAAAAAACAGGCTTGAAACACAAATAGCGATTTTACGAAGATTGGTAAAGGAGCTGATGTAATATGGTAACAAAAGACGAGGCAAAAAATTACCTTGGCGATGCTGCGCCGGAAAAATGCTTCTGGGTCAATAACGGGCCAATACTGAAAAACCTTGATGAATTTGCAAATTGCCTTCCGCAAATGAATGATGAATGCTTCCAGCATCATGTCAACAACGACAAGAATGACTTCAGCAATTGGATTAATGAGGTGGTTGGAGACAAAAAGTTAGCTAATGATTTGCTAAGCTCAAAAACAAAAAATTCAATGATTAAGAAAGTAAATAACAGGCTGAATTCTTTAAGGAAAAAGGCTGGGTAAAATTCTGCATTCTAAATCAATATTAAAAAATAAAAATTCAATCAACATTAACGAAAAAATCCATTAAATAAAAATCAATAACGATAATAAAAGTTAATGTAAAATTACCTATAAATTTATCTATACCTTTAAATACTACTTTCGGACTTCCAGCCGAGCCAGGGATATATTTATAAGCAAAAAAGGGCTCTGATATGGAATATGAAGAACAAAGAGAATGTCCAAGCTGCGGCACAATAATTGAAGAAGGGGAAGTAGAGTGCCCTTCCTGCGGCGAAAGTTTTTTAGATGAAGATGAGGTCCTTTAATCGGGGTGAGCGCAGATGCGAAGCTATTATGATGAAGACGACGATAACGACGAGTTTGATGAAGAATAATTAAAATGGAAGGTTATACCAAATACGAGCAAGCTAGAATTATTGGTGCAAGGGCACTGCAGATTTCTATGGGGGCTCCTTTTATGATTAAGCTCACAGATGAAGATCTGAAAAAAATAGGATATAATCCACTGGAAGTGGCCAAGCTCGAATTCAAGCAGGGGCTTATACCTATAAAGATAAAGAGAGAAATGCCGGACATGGTGAAAAAGGAAGTTACATCCAAGCCTTTTGACCAGACAAAATTAGAGTAAAAAAATGGGAAGGATAAAAACAAAGCTGGTCAAAGGCATTGCGCATAAGCTAATAAGGAACCATCCAGAGGAATTTACCTCTGAATTTGAAAAGAACAAATCATTGGTGGACAGGTACACGACAGTCACGTCGCAAAAAATGAGAAATGTTATTGCTGGCTACACTGCAAGGCTTGTCAAGCAGAAAACTATTTCTGACAAAGAGCCAAGAAGAAGGCTGCATGAAGAGGATTTAAGCAAATTTTATCAGTGAATTCCGTATGAATCAGCATTTGAAGATTTATTTTCACATCATAAACATTATTTTTAATTCTTTATTGGTGATGATTTAAAATATAGAAAGCAGATAAATTTTTATAATTCGCACTATTTTTCTTGCATTATGTCTTTGGATGCAAATATTTCAGATCCTGAAAGCAAATCATTTATAATGCTAGGTGAGTTAGTGCGTGTTGCCGATGATTACTTTGTAAAGACTGGCGGCAAATTTCCACCAGTCGCATTGCTTCTTGGAAACAACTGGGTTTTTATAGGACAGGTCACAAGACTTGTCTACATACCGCCTCAATCGAGACCAGAGGAAAGGTCAAATGAATCATTGTTGGCTATTCCTCAACTCACCGGAGCGGCAAGTCCTAATGTCTCGTTGGCAACTTATCTAGACCCGCTGGTGGAACAGATACAAGACAAATTTATCCTTGCAGTTCTGCCAATCGGTGAAAGAAGAAGAGTAGAAGCAGAGCAACTTCCAGATAGAAGAGATCACTTATTTTATTTTTCAGCAAGGTATAAGGGGACAGAACTTTATATTTTCACAAAAATACCACAAGAATATGGATTTGTTTCAGCCTCTGTAGTTAAAATTCATTAACTATTCATTTCCTAAACTTCTCCCTTAATCTTTTCTCAACAACTTCAGGAACAAATCCTTTTACAGAACCATCAAACATCGCAATTTCTTTAACAATGCTTGAGCTTAAAAATGCATAGTCATCCTTTGTCATGATAAAAATTGTATCAATGTCTTTTTCCAGCTCCCGATTGAGCAAGGCTCGTGAAAATTCAAACTCAAAATCTGAAATTGCCCTTAATCCCCTGACTATGAAATTGCATTTCTTGCTTTTTACATAATTCAGAAGCAAGCCATCAAAAAATTCTATTTGAATCTTATCATTGTGCTTATTCAAAGCATTCTTAAGCATGGAAACCCTTTCTTCTGGAGAAAAAGTTGGAGCTTTCTGCGGATTGTCTGCAACAACAATATACAGTTTGTCAAATAGTTTCAGTGCCCTCTCGATAATGTCAATATGGCCATTGGTTACAGGGTCAAAAGTTCCAGGATAAACTGCTGATTTCATGCTTTAATTAGTTATTATTGATTATTTTTAAGTCTTTTGACTTCGCTACGTAAATGGCTTTAATAACTTTAAATTTATAGCGATAAAAAACGTTATTAAAAAGTGGTAAATTATTAGATGTTTCACAGAAAAGATTATAAATAACATTAAATAACCTTATTTCTTGGGTGATTTTATGAGCTATACACAAGAGGCAGTAGCTTATTTCTCAGAGTTGCAAAGTAGAGCTCAAAGAAAACTAAATGATGTAATATTGGCAGCTCCGATACGAGAATTAGACGATTTACTCACACAATTAGAAGCAGTCGCAAGACAACCTGTGCAACTTGTAGTTGATAGAAGTTTAGCAGACCAAAGGCGCAGACAGGAAGAAGTAAGAAATAGAGATATAGAAGCACGAATCGGAGCATTTCGGGGTTACTTATCACAATTTTCCCAATTCCAATTCTCTGCAGATGCAAGACCGCTCGAAGGTCAAGAAGATACTATCGAATTCCGTATACAAAATTATGATGCCAGACTATGGGTTTCTGAAAGCGGGGGCTTAATACGGATATGGCCCCAATGGGGAAGTGATTCAGGATTTAGAAGAATCGACCGACTCCATCCTTACGAAACTGTAGCTTATAGCGTACCTGTATCTGGAGTTGTACAAGATTTTCCTAAGATTGAGGCAGAACTTGTTCAGATTTTTGATCAACTTGCCGCTTATGTGGGTAGCAATGTGCACAATACAGAATTTTCTCCGCAAAGATTTGTGACTCCACAATTCAGTGTAGGCGGTAGAGGTAGTTAGTTATTTTTTAATTTTTTGATTATTTCCTGCACCTGCTTTTCCAAATTTTTTAAATTGCTGTTATTTTCAATAACAAAATCTGCGAATTTTAATTTTTCTTTTATCGGCATTTGGGATTGTGTTATTTTTTTTATCTGCTTTATTGTATACTCTCCTTTTTTCAACAATCTTTGAATTCTTATTCTATAGTCACATTTTACAACAATAATTTTGTCAACCAAATTTATTGCCTTTGACTCAAGAAGAAGGGGAGCATCCACAATAATATTTTTGCCTTTGTTTTTTTTAATTAATTTTTTTATTTCAGAAATTATTAAAGGATGCATTATTGAGTTTAATTTTTTTACTTGACGATTTTTGTTGAAAACAGTATCGCCTAATTTTTTTCTGTCAATCTTTTTTTTCCTATCCAAAATGTCTTTTCCAAATGCTTTTATAATTTTATTTTTTATTTTTTTATTTGACTTTAATAATTCATGCCCAATTTCGTCTGCATCAATTCTATTAAAATGATATTTAGAAAATATTTTTGCTGCAGTTGTCTTTCCAGAGCCTATTG
>CAYOWR010000030.1:0-8146 GCA_964407725.1 uncultured Methanosarcinales archaeon | reverse complement strand
CAAGCCAGTAAATTGCTCTGTAAAATTTAGGTATTCACATCCTCCAGTTTCTTCTAAAGATTTCATAATTAGTTTTGCTGTTTCACCGCAATATATTTCCATGTCTTTATGCAAAAACTCTATATCATTGGCGTGATCGGCGTGAGCATGGGATAAAATGACTGCATTATGCTCTAATTTCTGCTCTTTGATACCTGATTTATTCAAGAAATCGTTTCTGTATAATCCTTTCACTTGAGGCAACAAGCCTAACTCAAAGTAATCTGTCAATCCATTATACTTTCTTGGATTTGTCCATTCATCATAATAAAGCCCTTGCTTATGAAAGCTCAATCCGAAATCAAGCCAAACTCTAGATTTAGCAGTTTCAATAAGGATTTTGTTGCCACCGATTTCGTTGACACCGCCGTGGAGAGTTAGAGAGGTCATTTTATCACAGGGTAATCAAAGCATCTCTGATTACATTATCATATTCAGGTTTATGAAATATATGTTCGTGTAAATCAAATATATACATACTTTTTGCAGAGGCAATTTCGTTGCAGAAATCAGATATCAAATCTATTTCTGAATGAGTTAATTTTTTATCTTCAAATATTTGTCTAAACAATAATTTTAGATTTTCCACATGGATTCTTCCAGAACTAAATAATGTTAAATAATATTTCTGGTCACGAGATTCGGCTGTTTTGTAAATGCCTCTAGTTCTCTTGGGTATTTCATCGCTATGTCTAATCAGATTACTTACTTTATGTTCGTTTCCAGGTTTTCCAAAAATTTGCTCTTCAGTCATTTCATAAACAATACCTAGTTTGTTAAGTAATTCATATGATCTTTTTATAATCTCTTCCCATGTATTCATTGCATACTCTCCCTTTTTTAAATTCATTGGAGATTTATCTGAAAATGCCCTTGCGGCAATCAATGCCATTAAGACAATCTTGTGCCTTTCGGCTAGGGGTTTTTCTAATTCATTATATGTATTGAAATACTTCTTATCAATTTCATTTAATAAGCCCTCTTGGGATAAAATATTTTTATTCTTCTCATAATCCCATACACCCATAGCAGTAATAACATAATCCCCCGCAGTATCAGATTCTCTTATCAAATTATTTTTTATCAATTCATCAGCTATTTCCTTAGGTATTCGGATTTTCTTAATTTTAGATTCCCCTATAAGCCGTAATCTATCATTTTCTTTAATATCAAAAAACCAGATTAAAAGAGATTTATATTTTTCCTTCTTATACCGCTTGATTAAACTATTATAAAGTGTATCATAAAATTTCTCGAGATAATCTATTGTTTCCATTTAATTTTGTTAAGCGGTTAGTAAAGCGTCTTTAATAATATTATCATATTCTGGGTTATAGAAAATGTGCTCTTTTACATCAAAAATGTATATATTTTTTGTAGTAGCTACTTCATTAAAATAATTGAATAATTTATCAATTTCACTATTACTTAATCTATGATGCCCGACAATTTTTTTAAATAACATTTTTAAGGTCCCAATATCTATTTTTCCTCTATTATTTGAGACATCTAAATAATATTTCTGGTCTCCGGTGGTTTTATAAACACCCTTTGTTTTTTTTGGTATGTTTTCTCTATGTTTAAAGAAAGTATATACTTTATGAAGATTTTTTTCTTTACCAAATACATCATTTTCATTCATTTTAATTATTATTTTTAAGTCTTTTAGAAGATTGTAAGAAGACAAAATAATTTCTTCCCAATGGTTTAATGCTACATCTCCTCGTTTCAAATCTACACACGATTTTTCTGAAAATGCTCTTGCAGCAATCATTACTAAAACAACTAATTTTTCTTTTTCATTAAGTGCTTTTTCACTTTCAGTATATAGGTCAAAGTATTTTTTATCTATAAATTCCCATATTTTTTCATCAACCAATGTGCCTGTTTTTTTCTCATAATCTAGTAAGCCCTTGGCGGTTAAAGTGTATTGATTTTCTTCATCCGTTTCTCTTATGAGACCTTCTTGCAACAAATTCCTTATGTCTTCTGCAGGAAATTGATATTTTGAAAGTGATGCTTCCCTAAGCAACCTGAACCTATCCACACTTTTTATCTCTAACATCCTAAGTAAAATTGATTCTATCTTTTCTTTATATCTTTGATTAAGTGTTTCTTGGAGTTTCTTATAGAACTTTTCTAAGTTAACTTTCTCTTCCATTAATATCACTTTATTTTTGATATAACGTTTACTTCTTCACCACGCTGAACAACTATTCCAACCAATAACTTCCCTTCTTCATATAACTCCTTAAATCCCTTGTATATTGGCTCTAATGACTTAGTATCCATCATGGCAACTTCATCAAACATGGCAATTATTTTTCTCTTGTCTGATGTATTCAAAAGCCCCTTTAAGTATGCACTCTGGCTTTGACCAGTGCCCATATCTTCCAAATGTATTTTTTTCTTGTCTTCAGTATAAATTATTCTATCAACAAGATCTACCTTAACTGCTCTGAAATCTTTGTTACCGTGAATAAATCTTCCTATTTTTTTAGCTAAGAATTGAAATACTACATCATTATATTTTTCCTGTTCTTTAGTTATATTTTTTGGCAAATCTTTGTCAATTATATTTTTTATGTATTGGTCATAATCCATCTTGAATTTTTTTTCAAGCAAGTTTAATTTTGAGAGTAATTCATTTAATGCTTCTACTTGATTTTGAAATCTATGTGGTTTTTTGTCTTTCAGCCTTTCTAACTCCGTGGATATAGAAATCTTTGAGTGTTCTAATGTGCGTTTATTTGCTGTCTCATCATTGATTGAATTTCTAAGTTCTTTGATTTTATCTTTTAATTGCTCTTCAGTATATGAGGTATAGTCTCGAATTTTTTTGCCCCCCTTCAACATTATTTCTTTTTCATTGGGCTTACCTTTGCCAGAATATAGGTTTTCATAATATTCATATTTATTTTGAAATTCACTTAATTGATTGTTTAACGAGTTAATCTCTTGTTCAGCATTTTCCGTAATATAATCAGACATTTTTGTACCTAGTAGTGGCTTAAGGCGTATCATATCTGGAAAAACTGATGTATTCAATTTATCCATTTCCCTCTTCAGCTTTGCTAACTCGGCGTCTGTTTCCTCGATATTTTTTATTTTTTTAATTATGGTTTCATGTTTTTCAGCAGCGACTTTTAGATCATGTATAAATTCTGAAATACTTTTCTCCATGCCTGGAATTGTCAGGTTAAATCTTTTATAATTTTCAAGAACTTCTATCAAAGCATTAAAGAAGTCAGCTTCCTTTGAAGACTCATCTTCTTTTAGCTCATCTTCTTGCTCCCTTAAAACTCTTTTAAAATGTAGGATGCACTCTTCTAGATTTTCGTCGAATTGCAGTTCTTCTAAAGCTTTTTTAAGGTTGATTTTTTGCCATATATTCAAATAGTGCTTATCTTTAGTTAGGGAAATATTTAATAAGTCACTAACTTTGTTATAAATAGACTGCATTTCTTCTATTGTTCTTCTAGCTATCTCTAAGTTAGTATAATATTCAGAATTTTGATGGTGGGTCTTCTTTTCGGTTTTTATAGCATTTTTTCTCAAATTCTCAATTTTTCCTTGTATTTGACTTAACTTAAGTTTATATTCATTATAAAATCGGAAATAAGTATAATCTTCAATTATATTTATCTGCTGTTCTTGTTTCTCAACAGTTTTATTGCAAATGCTTAGTTCGTTTTCCTTATTATTGTATTCGGTCTCAAGCTGACTGATCCTTTTGGGGTTGCGTGAACTGTCTATTTCTGCAAGTATTCTCCTAACGGTCTCTTTTAATCTGCCTATACTGTTTCCATATCTAATTTGGGCGTCTTTAATGTCATCAATTAAATGGTTCAATCTTTGAGTAGGGTCATGTGGAATATCATATATTAAGTTGTAATCGCGTTCAAACATTTCTTTAGATAATTTTCTTTCACCTTTGGAACTTATTTCTTTAACTACAATTTCTGGTTTATTTAAATCCAATTTTTCAGAGACGATCTCCAAACTACCATTCTTATTCTTAATTTTAATGGTAAATTTTAATTTTTGATGATTTGAACCTACTAAACTTTTTAGCTTGTCTTGTAGTGCTGGATGCAAACGATTATTCTTTAAACCATAAAGACCCAGAGCAATAATATTTAGAAGCGTGCTTTTTCCGGTTGAATTAGGACCCTCAATGTAGCATATGTTCTCCATTTTTTTTGGAATTTTATCCGGCCTAAATTCCTTGACTTCGTTTCCCTCATCCCTTTCTATCAAATAATCATATTCTATCATTGTTATCAGTGCTCCTTTGAATTTAGTAAAATTTTCACTATTTCTTCAGGTTCTTTGTCGTCTACTATCAGCCTTATTATCTTCTTTTCGTTATCTTCTTTCAGCAGAGTCTCAAACAAATCTTTGATTGAACTTTCTTCTTCCATTTTTATCACCTACTTGAATACTCCTGCAAATGCCATCGGAAACTTAACTATTTTTACTTGAGGCAAATCATGTACTGAAACTGTAGCAAATCCAGCTTTTAATCCTTCCATTTCTTGAGGAGATACAATTATTCCATGCGTCTTTGCCAAATGAGCATCTGTTTTAAAAAATATTTTAGTGTTAATTACGCTGGATAGTCCAGTAGGTATATCCGTGGGGTTTTGAGAAGCGAAAATAACCCCTATTTTTTGGCTTCTTCCGGTTCTACAGATGGTGTCTAAATCTCCTAATGCATTTTCTAATGCATCTGTATTGTAGAAACTATGAACTTCATCTATTATTATTAGTATAGGTATGTCTGTTTTTCCTTCATTCTTGGCAGCAACAATCTTATGGAGCAAATCTCGGAGCAATATTGCGCCGAATTGTCTACCATTGGTAACAGCTACGTCAATGACGGACATCTTTCCGGTTTGTAGTATATCCTCATCAGTCAGGCACTCGGCTTCTTCATTATCAAAAAATAGCATCGCTATATTTAAACTTCTTTTAATATTTTCAAAAGTCCCCCTGTGTAATGTAACTTCATCCTCATCTCCCCTTTCATTTAAAGTCCTAAATCTACACTTATCATCAATTCCTCTGGAGAAATATCTCACAAAATTGTTAAACTTAAATTCTTTATCGTCTCTGCTTTCCTTTTGTTCTTCTTGCCATGCTCTGAATATGCTGGGCAGACTTTGAGCAGCTATATCGGAAATGTTTTGCAGAAGCCCTGTTAATGATTCTGGTTCTATTTCTTTAACATTTAGAGTGATTTTTTTAGTATAATCTGCATCTACTTTTTTAGTGTGAGTTATTTCAGCATTTGCCGGATAGTATACCATAAAATTATCTATTCCATGTGCAGTTTCCTCAAGCGCCTCTAATTCTTTGGCACTCTTTTCTTCAGAAGGATGATTCATTCTAAGCAAATCTGATTCTTTTACGTTTACGGCGAGAACAGCACCATTTAGTTTTTCTAAAAAGTATTGAGATAGGTACTTGATTCCTACTGTTTTTCCACTTCCAGTTTTACCGCAAATCAATATTTGATGAAAAAACGTATCAATAGGCAAGTTTACAGTTATGAATTTATTTCTCTCATCTATTAAGAGTTGATTTTGAGAAGAATGAACCGTTGCAAGAAAAACTTTAGGACCTTCTTTATTGCCCCCCAATGCCAAATCGACTTCTTCCTGTGTAGAGCGCCTAGCAGACAGTTGAGGTTTAATGTAATCAATAAGTCCATCTTCACGGTTAGACAAATCCTTTACTCGATATGCAAATATCATATTTTGGCATTTTTGGTCTTGACTTAAAGGAGATAAGTCCATGTCTATTATCATTGGTGATGGGGAATAGGGTTCAAGTTGCTGACTCTCATCAACTCTTAGAATAAATTTTGTTTCACCATCCTCGACAGTTAAATAAGCTCCCTTTGGCAAAATACCTGAAACAATTGATTTGGATGTCAGAAGTATCTTACCATTTTTCTCACCTATTACAGTCCATGTCATTTTTTCACCACGCAAATCTTTCTTGATTTATTGTAGGGGTTATGCCGGCTGATTCGGCTAGCTTGTTTATATTAAACAGTCTTAGCGCAGCCCTAGCATATTTTTCAGCTATTATTATTGTTCTTATTTGTGGATTTCTCCAATCTCCTTGAACTAACATTAAATAATAGATTAAATCCATAATGCAGGGAATTTCTTTTTCAAATTTTTCATATGTTTCTAGGTGAAACTCCACTCTTTGAGGACTCGATTTAAATGCTTTAATATAGCAGAACAACTTAGCGAATCTAGGATTATTTTTGTCAACATACCTAAAGAAATTTGTTCTCTCCCCAGGAGACAATGTACTATATGCCCAGTGTAAGTCTGAGTTGTAATTGTCCTTAAGCTCCAAAATATTATCTGTAACAAGATTACTTTTCGTATTCTTCACAACGAAAAATGGAATTACATTCTTCTGTAGGAGCCCTTTATTGAGTTTGTATGTATACGCACTTACTTGCCCACCTATCAGAGGTCCATCTATAAAAGCAATTGAATTTTTTGGGGTATTATTAATAATAAAATCTGTGCGGTCTTTTACATAATCTACCTTCGAATCTGTTTCTGTGTCATCTGAATATTTTATGAATCTTGATTGTTCTGTATAAGATTTGGACCTTGTGTAAAAGTAGAATGTCAAGAAAGCTTGAGGAATATATGCATCTTTGTGCTGCAGAACTAATGAGTGTGAAGTTAAAAAAGCAGTTCCCTCTAGTGCTGAGAATTTATTTATAGATTCATCATAAGCTGATATTGCAATGTTCTCATGGGCCATTTTATCCCCATTTTTTGCATTTAACTTAAATGGTTTGATTTCTTCCATATTTGTGATTAATTTACCATCTGTTGGGTATAAGTTCAAATGAAAGTCTAACTCTCCGGTAGTTGAATTCTTAGGAAGTTGGATATTTAGTTTATTTATTTGTTCAATCGTTGCATTGAAATCTGGATGAATAAATATCTTATTCAAATTATTATTAGTATCAAAATCTGATTGCATTTTAACCCCTCCCTTGTAAAAATTTAATTAATTTAACCACCCAATGTTATGTGTTTCAATAAGTATATTTAAACCTTCCCCTGTTTTACGACTCAATATTCATTTTCTAATTTTTCTTTAATTTGCTTATTTTATGTAAAGTATAGTGACGATTCAAAATCTATCGTTAAAAATAATTGCAACTTCATTGTTTTTGTTTGTTATCTTCCTAATTTTTCTACAAATAAAAGGGGCAATTTGGTATTCAAAAGGCATCACTCTCATTTATTTATTTCATTAATCTTTTCATTTCTTTGATCCATGTCATGCAATGATAACGGGGGCAAAATTGCAGTTTGATTAAAGTACCTTTCATAATCACCCGGCAGCATGAGAATATATCCATTATCGTCATGCTTAACAATGTAAATAGTTGATTTAGATCCATCCGGATGATTTACAAATCCTTCAAAGTAATCATGCATATAATTCAGATTTTCTGCATAAGAACAATCATACTCAGTGAGTCTTGCTTTAAAAATTTCAATGGCTTGATTTAATAATTCAACCAAATGAGGCACGTTAAGTCCCTCATCCATAGTATCTATATATCCTTTTTCCCTGAGCAGATTATTTGATACATAGTTAAAAATTGAAGTTTGCCACTTGGGAAGTGTTTCTCCAATGTTGCGAATATCAAAATTTAGCGATGCAAGTCGCATCCCGAATATCATTTTACTGGTAATTATTTTGTTGGTGTCTATGTCCGTTCTATATTGAAGGATTCCCATTTTATTCTCTCATTAATTTTTCCTATCCTACAGCCATCAAATTTAACTGCAGCTTATCAACATCGTCAATTTTGTAGGCGAAAGTTGTTTTTCCATTCTTTGGAAGATGTTTTAACGCATATTGCCAAACATAGTCAAGCTCGTCAAGGGTTGTTTCATTGTTCCCAGTTAGGATTAGTATTGCATTATTCATCCCTTTGAGCTTTGACTTCATCAATTTGTCAATATCGTCACTGCCGAAATTTCCTATTTCAGTAGAATAAAACTTTGCTTTCTTTGCATTATTTGTTATCAGCTTGAAATCTTCCAAG